>DASSWD010000205.1:0-10300 GCA_035705335.1 Marinobacter sp.
GTGGTTAACCGGGTGGACCGCCAGGGCGAAGGCGTCGTTCTGACCCTGAGCAATGGCGACACCCTGGCAGCCGACGTGGTGATCTCCGCCGTGGGCCTGCGCCCGCGCACCCAGCTGGCGGCCGCCGCCGGACTGGCCACCGGGCGTGGTATCCAGGTCAACCGGGCGCTGGAAACCTCAGCCCCGGATGTCTATGCGCTGGGCGACTGCGCTGAAGTCGACGGTCAGGTACTGCTGTATGTGCTGCCGTTGATGGCCTGCGCACGGGCCCTGGCCAAAACCCTGGCGGGCGAGCGTACGGAAGTCAGCTACGGCACCATGCCGATCATGGTGAAAACCCCGTGCTGCCCGACTGCGGTTTGCCCGCCCCCGCCAGGCGCCGACGGGCACTGGCAGGTGCAGCGGGACGGATCGGATGTGAAAGCCCTGTTTGTCTCGCCAGCGGGCGAGACCCTGGGCTTTGCCGTGACCGGACGTTATGCCATGGAAAAGCAGGCGCTGGCGAAAGCCGTGCCGCCCATTCACAACGACTGACGCCCGCGAAAAACACGGATTCACTCGGGTTGTGATTGCCAAACGGTTCTGTCTGGGGTAGAAAACCGGTCGTGTGCTAACGAACGGACAGGAGCAGGCATGCTGGAGGTAACGCGCAAGCTGGTGGATTTGCTGAAGCTGACACCACAGGGAAACGATCATTTTCAGGGCGAAAGCGAAGACCTGGGGTTTCCCCATGTGTTCGGCGGCCAGGTGCTGGGCCAGGCCCTGATGGCGGCCAGCCGGACCATCGAGGGCCGGCTCTGCCATTCCCTCCATGCCTATTTCCTGCGCCCGGGCAATCACAGCCTGCCCATCGATTACGAGGTGCAACGGGTGCGCGATGGCGGCAGTTTCTCGGTGCGCCGGGTGATTGCCCGTCAGGATGGCCGGGAGATCCTGACGGGCTCCATGTCGTTTCAGAAACCGGAAACCGGCTTCGACCATCAACTGGATATGCCCGACGCGCCGGACCCGGACAGCCTTCGTTCCGAGCAGGACTGGGGCAAGCTGATTGCCGAGAAAGTGCCCGAGTCCATGCGTAACATGCTGACCCGGGACCGCCCCATCGAAATCCGCCCGGTCAACCCGATGAACCCGTTCAAGCCAGAGAAGTGCCCGCCACACCGGCAGAACTGGTTCCGGGCCATGGGCCCGCTGCCGGACGACCCGGTGCTGCATCGCTGCCTGCTGACCTACGCGTCGGATTTTACCTTGCTGGGCACTTCACTGAACCCCCACGGTCGCACCTTCATGAGCAGGAACATGCAGGTGGCCAGCCTGGATCATGCCATCTGGTTCCACCGGGAATTCCGCATGGACGACTGGCTGCTGTACGACAAGGACAGCCCGAGTGCCTCTGGCGGGCGGGGTTTCAACCGGGGCAATTTCTTCACCCGCGATGGCAAGCTGGTGGCTTCGACCACTCAGGAAGCGCTGATCCGGGAGCGGCGGGACTGATCGGCCAGCCAGCCGAGTAACTGGTCGAGGGGCAGTGGCGGGGTCAGGAAATAGCCTTGAATCAGGTCGCAGCCCATGGCTTCCAACAGGTCCAGAGTTTTCTGATTCTCCACGCCCTCGGCCACCACGATGTAGCCCAGGCTGTGGCACATCTGAATGGTGGTCTGCACGATCACCCGGTCCTGTTCCCGCTCCGACAGCTCCGAGACCAGTGAACGGTCAATCTTGATCTCCCGCGCCGGCAACTGCTTGATGTAGGACAGTGACGAGTAGCCGGAACCAAAGTCGTCGATCGACAGCGTAATGCCCGCTGACTCGAGCGCGTTCAGAGCCTTCAGGGAGTTGGCCGGGTCCTGCATCATCGAGGTTTCCGTGACCTCAAAGGTGAGCGCGCCATCGTGGCTGCGGTAGCTCTGCATCAGCCGCTGCACGAACACCGCAAAGTCCGGCTCGCGCAGGTTGTTGGGTGAAATGTTCACCGCCATGCCGGCGGTCCAGCCATGAGCCAGAAGCTCGGTACGGAGCTCCAGCGCTTCTTTGAGTACCCAGCGGGTCAGGGGTTTGATCAGTCCGGACTGCTCGGCCAGTTCAATTATTTCATCGGCGCGAATGGGCTGCGGGCGCCCCGGCCAGCGGATCAGCGCCTCAAACCCGACAATCTCCCGGCGGGCCAACGCCATCTTGGGCTGCAGGTGCAGGGCCAGCTCGTTCTGGTCAATGGCCTGGCGCAACTCGGACACCAGGGTCAGCCGGTCGGCACTGTAGGAATCCCGCGAGGTGTTGTAATAGGCGATGCCCCGTTCCCGTGACCGCTCAGAGCCAGCAGCGATCACGGCGCGGCGGATCAGCGTGTTGATGTCGTTGCCGTGGTCCGGGCAGATCGCCACGCCCAGTTGGGGGTCCAGTGGTACCTGCATGCCCAGGAAGTCGATCGGATAGCGAAGCTCGTCAATGCTGCGCAGCACCTGCCGGGGCACAGCCTCGGCCTGGTCGGCGTTGACCACGAAAGCGAAGGTCTGCGGGTCCAGATGGGCCAGATACAACCGATGGGTGCCCCGGTGTTGCAGTGGCGCGGCCCCGGGCACGTCCCGAACCACCGCGTTAAAGTGCTTGGAGGCCAGCTCCAGAATCCGGTCGGCATTGCGGTGGCCGAGGGTTTTGGTTACCGGGTACAGATTATTCAACTGGATGGCGACCACGCCGTAACGCTTGGGCGGGTCGCTGTGAACGAGCTCGGTCAGCCGTAACTCAAAGCTGCTGCGATTGGGCAGTTTGGTCAGCGGGTTATGCAGGGCCTGGTCCATCAGCCGCAGTTCCGCCGCCCGGCGGGCTTCCAGTGCGGTCAGTTCGGCCTGCTGGGCCAGCACCTTGTCCTGGCGCTCATGGTAGATGCGGGCCGCCAGCGCCAGGCTCAGCAGGATCGCTTCCAGCGCGGAGCCGATCTCCATGCCGTAGGCGGTGATAAAGCTGTTGGGAATCAGGCCATACTTGTTGGCGGCGGTCACCGCGCTGCCAAGTGTGAGCGCCCCCCAGGCAACGGTGTAGAACACTGCCTGCGGATTGCCACGCCACCAGAGAATCGGCCCCATGGCGGTCAGCAGCAGGCAGCCGGGAATCGCCAGGGCCACGGTCAGCCGGCTGCCGGTGCTGTAATCCACAAAGAACGTGGCGATGCCGGTGGCGACGTTGATGGCAACCAGGAACAACACCAGATGATTCAGGCTGGGGCTGGTTTCCCGCAGGCGCAGAAACGATCTCGAGAACAGCAGGGTAAAGGTCATCGCGAAGGGCACGGCCATCAGCATTGCCCGGTTCTGGAGCTCCGGCAGGTCAGGCCAGAGTACCTGATAGGTCATGCCGTTAAGGCTGCCCACCAGCAGCAGGTAGCCCAGGGTAGACAGCACATACAACAGGTACACCGACTCCCGCAGGACCACGAAAACAAACAGGTTAAAGCAGATGACCGTGATCAGGATGCCATAGTAGCCGGCGTGCAGCTGGCTTTCGACCGAGGCGCTCTCGAAGTAACTTCGGTTGTTCCAGAGCCGCAGGGGGATCTGCATGGCGCCGTCGGTGGCGATCCGCATCACGATTTTGTAGGACTGCTCCGGGTCCAGGGTGAACGGGAACAGGAAATGCGGGTGCTGCACCGGTCGCTGGGCGAAGGGATACCGGTCCCCGGTGTGCACTTCCTGGATTACCTCGCCGTTGCCCAACAGGTAGAAATCGATGGTGTCCAGTTGCGGGTAGCTGATTTCCAGCAGGTTGATCGGGCCGGGGTTGGTGATGTCAAACCGCAGCCAGACCTGGTCCTGAATGTAGCCAAAGTTCGGGGTGCGTTCGGCGAGCGGCTGCCAGCGGCTGTCGGCCAGAACCTGGTCCAGGGTCAGGGACTGGTCGGCGCTCAGGCGCAGATACTGCATGTCCGGAATATACGATGTCTGGGCCCCGAGGCCGGGTAGCGACAGGGTCAGCAGGAAACTCAGCACTGCCAGGAGAGGGGCCGTTCGCATGTCAGTCCGGTGATCGCGTTATTGTCGTTGTCCCCGGAGTATGGCCTGTCGCTGCAGGGGGCTCAAGCCGCAACGTGGCGAGAATTGGCACCGAATGTAACGATTGGTCAGAGTCCGTTAAGCCAGTCACGAATCCAGGGTAAGGCCTCCGCTTCTGGCTCCAGGGTTTCCAGGGCGTCGATGCGCAGGGTATCGCCGACCTTGCGGGCGCCGGTCTCCAGCATGGCCTGTTCCATCAGATCGCCAGCGCCGCAGAAGGTATCACCGTACGAGCTGTCACCGAGAACAATGACTCCAAACGGCCGGCCCGGCTGTTGCGGCAGTTGCTCACGCAGGTCCAGGTAGAATGGCAGCAGGTTCGGTGGCACTTCGCCCTGACCGGTGGTGGAGGTGCACACCAGCAGCGGATCGTTGTTGCCGGCGATGTCGTTGAGTGCCGGGGCCTCCAGCACCATTACCTGGTGGCCCTCGGACTCCAGTTCCTGCTTGATACGCCGCGCGGTAAACAGGGCACCGCCGTAGACGCTGCCGGTCAGAATGCGAAGGGTCGTCATGGTTTGACCTCGGGTGACTACGCTGTTGAAAAAGAATCCGGATGGCAATGATAGAGAGGCGGCGGGCTGGTCTCAAGATTTGCCGGTTCCGGCATCCTGGCTGTGGACTCGAGGTGCGATCTGGTTACGGCCCGCTGCCCTGGCGCTTTAATGACAGTCAGGTTTCATTTTTATGACAGAAAAACTATAGTTCTCCCGCGGCGATTGAGCCGGAATCCAATCCGTCACAAGAGACTTTCACGTTATGGCGCGCTCCAGTAGCTTTCTGGACACTCTCCTGACAAGCCCGTCCACGGAACGGTATCGGGTTGGTTTCAGTGTTATTTTCCTGATTTGCATCTGGCTGGCCGTGGGGTCGTTCAGTCAGGGTCTGCCCAACGGTATGTTGTTGATGGCCGCTGCGGTCATCGGTGGCTACATGGCGATCAATATCGGCGCCAACGATGTCGCCAACAATGTCGGACCGGCGGTCGGTTCCGGCGCCCTTTCGCTGGGGGTTGCGGTGCTGATTGCCGCGGTTTTCGAAGCCAGCGGTGCGATCATTGCCGGTGGCGATGTGGTCTCTACCATCAAGAACGGGATTATCGATCCGACGGTTCTGGACGATGGCCGCGCCTTTATCTGGCTGATGACTGCAGCCTTGCTGGCGGGTGCCCTGTGGCTCAACCTGGCCACCTGGATGGGCGCGCCGGTGTCAACTACCCATTCGATCGTCGGAGGCGTTCTGGGCGCCGGTATTGCTGCGGGCGGCTGGGGTATCGCGGACTGGGCAGTGATGGGCAAGATTGCCGCCAGTTGGGTGATTTCGCCGGTGCTTGGCGGTGCCCTGGCGGCCCTGTTTCTGTACGCGATCAAGCGCACAGTGCTGTATCAGCAGAATCTGGTGGCGTCTGCCCGCACCTTCGTGCCCTGGCTGGTGGCTATCATGGCCTGGGCGTTTGGTGCCTATCTGATGATCAAGGGTGTCAGCAAGGTCGTTAAAGTGGATTTCCTGCAGGCCTGTCTGATCGGCCTGGCGTTCGCCTCGGTGGTGTTTTTCGCCATGCGCACCCTGGTAGGCCGCAAGGCCGCTACCATGGAAAACAGCACCGAGGGTGTCAACACGCTGTTTACCTGGCCGCTGATTTTCGCGGCGGCGCTGTTGAGCTTTGCCCATGGCGCGAACGACGTAGCCAATGCCATCGGCCCGCTGGCAGCCATCAACGACGCCATTCAGGCTGGCGGTGATCAGGTTATCACCGATGCCACCATTCCCCTGTGGATCATGATGGTGGGTGCCTTGGGTCTGGCGGTGGGTCTGATGCTGTTTGGCCCCCGTCTGATCAAGACCGTGGGCAGTGAAATCACCGAGCTGGACAAGACCCGCGCCTTCTGTATCGCGCTGTCGGCAGCACTGACGGTGATCGTGGCGTCCCAGCTTGGTTTGCCGGTCAGTTCGACCCACATTGCCATCGGCGGTGTGTTCGGTGTTGGTTTCCTGAGGGAGTATCTGAAGTCTGACTACGCCAGCAAACTGCACAAGATTCTTGAGCACCATGATGAGGCTGAGCGTGCCCGGCTGAAGCCTTTCCTTGACGACTTCCGCAACGCCTCTGTTGAGGAAATGGAACATCTGCTCAAACAGGCCAAGAAGAAAAAGCAGGAAGTACCGTTGTCCAAGTCCGAACGCAAGCGACTGAAAAAACTGTACCGGGAAGAAATGGTGAAACGCTCGCACCTGGTGCGCATTGCGGCTGCCTGGATTATTACGGTGCCAGCGTCGGCCCTTCTGGCGGCGTTCCTGTTCTTTACCCTGCGCGGCCTGATGGTCTGACCGCCTGTCACACTGCGGGGCTGGTTCTGGCCCTGCAGTTTGGCCATACTAACCTGACTGATTGCGTGGGCGCCTGCCCGCCATAGCCATTGACCGTTGGGGAGTTGAGCATGAGTTCATCTGTTGAAAGCCGTCAGGCCAGGATCATTGACGAGCTGCGGGTGTTCATCAAGAAAGTGATGGGCGACCCGACCATTGCGGTTAAATCCATGGAAATCGCCCGCAAGTACCGGTCCGAGCCCAATGCAGACGAGTTGATCGCCCGGGAAATCAGCGCCAACACCAATGTCCGTATTCCAGAGAACTGGAGTGAGGCGGACAAGATGTTCCTCGAAATCCTGCACGAGGTGCTGGATGACGAAGAGGCCCTGTACTGAACCCCTTCGGCAATGTTCCTGCGGCGCTGATCAGGCCCGTCTGACGTTGGGCTGGTGCTGGTTCAGCACCGCGTCCGCCATCTGATTCAGGATCGCCATTTCATCGGCGATTTCCTGCTCTTTTGAGAGTACCCGTTGTTCGGCCAGGATATCTGACAGGATTTCCGAGGTGGTCAGCGGGTTCGCCAGCACCACCCGGAATACGATGCAGGGGAATCGGTCATAGCGGGCCGGTTCCAGGCGGGTTCGTGAGACAAACGCCTTGCCCCGTTCGCGCTGGGTTTTCTGCAGGAATTTGGTGATCCGGTTCAGGGAGGTGTTCATTTTTTCGGCTTGGCTCGGATCAGCCACCGCCAGCGCGGTTTGAACGTTGGCCGGGCAGTAGCGGTAGGTCAGGATGTTCAGTTCCGGCCGGGTAATCAGTTCGAAATCCGGTTCGGCCTCAATCATGGCGGCGAAGCCTTTGGCCTTTTCGATGCCCTGGTCAATCAGCAATTCATACCCTTCGCGGGCCAGAATCTTCAGGCCAGAGTGGATCAGCATGGCCATGCCGGGGCGGGAGCCTTCCAGTGTGGTGCTGCCCAGGTCCCGGGAGCCTTTACGGATGATGTACTGGGCGTGGTGCTCCACTGCGCTGGCCAGACTGGGGTCTTTGAACACCACCAGCCCGGCGCCCATGGGCACATAGAGCTGCTTGTGGGCGTCGAAGGTCACGGAATCCGCCTTTTCGATGCCTTTCATCAGGCCCTGATGGGTGCGGGAGAACAGGGTCGGGCCGCCCCAGGCGGCGTCCACGTGGAAGTGAGCGCCGAATTCCCGGGCGATGTCAGCCATGGCGTCAAGCGGGTCGACGTTGCCGGTTTCGGTGGTACCGGCAATGCCGCAGATGGCCATGACCTTGATCTTCTGGCGGTGCAGCTCCAGGCACTTTTCCCGCAGGGCATCGATCTGGATGCGGTTGTTGTCGTCGGTGGGCACAGCCACCAGCGCTTCGCGGCCCAGGCCCAGCACGTCGGCCGCTTTGCGCAGGGAGTAATGGCCGCGGCTGGACACCACAATGGCGGCGCCTTCCTGACCATAATACTTCAGTGCACGGAACAGGCCTTCCTGGTGCAGGCCCCGGAAACTGCCTTCGGCGGGGAAAGCCCGGTTGCGAGCCACCCACAGGGCGGTCAGGTTGGCGACGGTGCCGCCAGAGCACATGGCGCCCAGGGCATGCCGGGGGTCATGCATCCACTTGCGATAGAAGGAACCGTCCTGGCGGTACACCAGCCGGTGGATCATGCCCAGAACCTGGCGCTCCATGGGCGTGAACGCCTTGGAGGTTTCGGTTTTGACCAGGTTCTGGTTCAGGGCAATCATGATCTTGGACAACGGCAGCATGAAGTAGGGCAGTGCCGAGGTCATGTGGCCGATGAACGCCGGTGAGGCGGTGTGTACGGAGTTGGCCACGAGTTTGTCGAGCAGGAACTGGGCCTGCTCGGACACGAAGATGGGCTTTTCCGGGATGTTGTACTCAGCGAAGTCTTTTTCGACCTCGGACAGGTCGCGTTCGACGGCGACGATGTGATCCTGCAGGAACCCGGCGAGGTTGCGGGAGATGTTCTGGTCAATTCTGCTCAGCGTGGATTCCGGCGCCTCAGGCACCGTAAACACGCGATACATGGCCTCCATGGAGGCTTGGGCAGATTTCTTCTTTCCGGTCATGGCAACCACATACTTCTGACGGCAGCGTAGTATAAGTCTTGAGCGGTTCTGACGCCATGGCCCACAGATGATCGGTGTGGGCGGGCCTTACGGTTAAAGGATTTCCCGCTGGACATCGAGGATGGCGGCATCGATTCGGTCCTGGATGTCTTTTTCGATCTGGTCGAGGCGCTGGCTGATCTGCTGCGATGAGGTGCCGAGGGCGGCGATGGTCCAGGTGGCGCAGTCGAGGGCGTCCTGGTCGGCGGTTTCGGCGACGGCGAGGTCGGATTCTTTGCCCCAGATGGCTTTCATGGCGGTGAAGGCTTTGCGTTTGGCTTTCAGGTCGTCGCAGGCGTAGAGCTGGAAGTGCAGGGTGAGCAGGCCTACGTGCGGGGTGATGACCGGCTGATCGGGGTTTTTGCCTTCTTGCAGGAGTTTTCTGAGTGCTTCTGACATGGTGACCTGGACCTGTTCGGGAGCAAGAGCCGATGAGGCTGGGCTTCTCAAAACACGCTGTGAATACGTCCCTGTACGCTCTGCTCCGCCATCCATGGCTCCGCAAGGTTTTGAGAAGCCCAGCCTCACCGGCTCCCCGACTGTAAACGTGGAGTCTTTAGCCTACTACAGGCGTGGCCCGTTTGATAATGGCCGCCGGGTTGGTGCCCGAGGGCAGGTTGCCGTAGTTCAGGCCGCCGCCGGATTGCAGGCGGCTGGCGCAGAAGGCGTCGGCGACGTGTTTGTCGCTGTGGCGCAGCAGCAGGGAAGCCTGCAGGACCAGCGCCATGCGGTCGACCAGGTTGCGGGCGCGGTATTCGAAGTCGCTGATGTCGGCGAAGTCGTGTTGCAGCTGGGCCAGGAACTGATCGAAGCGGTGGTCGGCGCCGCGGGCTTCGGCGGCTTCGTTGAAGAAGGCGTCGAGGGATTCGGGTTCTTTCTGCAGGGCGCGCAGGGTGTCCAGGCACTGGACGTTGCCGCTGCCTTCCCAGATGGCGTTGACCGGAGATTCCCTCAGCAGGCGGGGCATGATGCAGTCTTCCATGACGCCGCTGCCGCCGATGCATTCCATGGCTTCGTAGGCGTGGTTGGGGGTGCGTTTGCAGATCCAGTATTTGCCGACGGGGGTGGCCAGGCGCGTCAGCAGACGTTCGTGTTCTTTGTGCTGGTTGTCCAGGGCGCGGGCGATGCGCAGGGTGTAGGCGAGGGCGGCTTCGCTTTCGAGGGCGAGGTCGGCCAGTACGTTCTGCATCAGCGGCTGGTCGCTCAGGCGGGCGCCGAAGGCGCTGCGGTGGTGGCAGTGATGGCTGGCCTGGGCCACGGCCTGGCGCATGCCGGCGGCGCTGCCGATCATGCAGTCGAATCGGGTCATGGCGACCATTTCGATGATGGTGGGCACACCACGGCCTTCTTCACCGACCATCCAGGCCAGGGCGCCGCGCAGTTCGACTTCGCTGGAGGCGTTGGCGACGTTGCCCATCTTGTTTTTCAGCTGCTGGATCTGCCAGGGGTTTTTGCTGCCGTCCGGCCGCCAGCGGGGCATCAGGAAGCAGGACAGGCCGCCGGGTGCCTGGGCCAGCACCAGGAAGGCATCGCACATGGGGGCGGACACGAACCATTTGTGGCCGACCAGTTCGTAGGCCTGCCCCGGCCCTTCCTGGGCGACCGGGTAGGCGCGGGTACTGTTGGCGCGGACGTCGCTGCCGCCCTGCTTTTCGGTCATGGCCATGCCGATGGTGACGGCGGTTTTTTCCGAGTCCGGCAGGTTTCGGGGGTCGTAGGCGTTCGCCAGTATTCGGGATTCCCAGAGTGCCGCCAGGTCCGGTTGCTGGCGGATGGAGGGAATGGCGGCGAAGGTCATGGTGA
>DASSWD010000206.1:0-6176 GCA_035705335.1 Marinobacter sp.
GGGCTGTTCATGTGCCTGCTGCTCTGGACCGGCGGCGTGTATACCTTTGCTGAACTGGTGCACGAATACATCCGCTATCTGCCGCTGTTCATGATTCCGGAAGGCTTTGCCAACGGCGCCTTTGTGACCGGCCTGATGGTATTCCACCCCGACCGGCTGACCACTCTGGACCAGCGTCGGTACCGCCCCCACTAGCGGTTATTCCGGCGCGAAGAACGCCACCAGTCGTTGCCTCACCACATCACCGATCAGGTGCAGGGGCTGTGCCCCCAGATCCGTCACCTGAACCGCGCTCTGCGCCGCGCCGGCGCTGGCGGGAGGGTGCAATGGCTCGGGCAGCCGCTCGGGGTGGTAATCGCAGCCGGCACTACCGGGAAACAGCGCGGCATAGGCGATGCCGGTTTCCACCAGATCCTGGAAAAAGTGCGACCCGTAGGACAGATCCGGCACCATCTCGCCGGCGGCTTCCGCCACTTCCACCAGCGCCGAGACGCCAGCGATGTCGGCAAACCGCACCGGCACGCCAAGTTCCGGGCTGCTGGTGCCCCAGCGCCCGGGGCCGATCAGCAGGGTGGGCTGGGTACTGGCGCGCATCTGCTCGCCGATGGCCCGGGCGACCTCGTAACGCTGGTTGACGGTCAGCCCGGCATACGCCTTCGCATCCACTCGGATGATCCGGTTCAGCACCAGATGAATGTTACCCCCCATAAAATGCCCCCGGGTCCGGAACAGCACCTGATCTTCGGGCAGGTTATCCGGCAGACTGACCGGCCCGGTTTCGCCAATGGTGGCCAGCGGGCGACACTGCACCAGATTGAAGGAGGGTTCGCCATCGGCCCCCAGGTGCAGGGTGAACTCCACATCCACCGGGTGCTGATAAGCGGCTTCCAGGGTTTTCAGCAGGGCGGACAGGCGTGCGATGAACGGGCCCTGCTGCACCAGTGGCCGGAAGGTCAGCCGCCATACTGGGCCGGACAGCCCCAGTTGCTCGGCCCGGGCGCTAGCGGGGCGGTCGATGTCGCCCAGGTGGGCCATGGGCAGGTCGGTAACCTGTTCCAGAATCTGGCTCAGGGGGCGGGTGTCCAGCTTGCCCTGTTGCAGGTCCAGTACATCCAGCAGATGTTGCGAGAAACGATAACTTTCTTCCTGGTTGCGGAACGGTTGGCGCAGGGGCTGATCCAGGGCCATCACGCAGGCGTGGTCGCCCTCAATGCGGTCCACCGCCCGGGTGCCCAGTCCCATCACCAGCCGCACCATGCCGGCTTGCGGGTCCATGCTTGATTCCCAGGCGAAGGTGTTGCGGGACACCGCTACCCCGGCGGCGTCTGGCAGGTAATAGCGGCCATGGAAACGGCCGTTCACCCGCTGGATCAGCAGGGCCATGGGCTCTTCCCGCTGGTCCAGGCCGCGCTGGCGGCGGTACACCAGGGCATCTTCACTCATGGAGGAGGCATACACTTGCCGGATGGCCTGCTCCAGAGCGGCCAGCCGCTGCTCTGGCCCGCCCTGATTGACCAGAAACACACTGTCGTACTTGCCGGCGAACGCGTTGCCAAAGCCGTCTTCCTGGAGGCTGCTGGAACGCACCAGAATCGGATACTGGCCGTAGTGGTCCAGCAGGCGTTCCAGATCCGCGCGGATCTCTGGCGGGAACTGCCCGGCCAGAATGCCGTCGCGCAACGCCGGCGCCTCGTTGAGGTAGCCCAGGGCAGAGCGCTGGTTCATCACCTGGGGCCAGAGCCCGTTGTGCACCAGAAAGGCGTAGTAGGCGTCGGTGCCCAGGTAGCTGGAGTCGTGGGGTTCCAGGCTGTGCTGCCACAACGCCGGCGCCTCACACAGCAGAATACTGCGGGCAATCAGCATGCCGCTGGCCTTGCCGCCTATGTAGCCACTGCCCACCAGGCGGTTGCGGATGGCCAGCAGGTCCTCCAGTGAAAGATAACGCCGGGCCAGCGCGAGAATCGCGTCGTCCCGGCTGATCAGCACCGGCAGTATCTGCTCTTTGAGGTGTTCCGTCTGCGCAGTCTCACCGTCGGCCAGCGCCTGCCGGGCGGATTCGAACAGGCGGTCCCAGTGGTCCAGCAGCGGTTGGTGCAGCTGGGTTTTCTGGTGTCTGCCCTGCTCCAGATGCGCCTGCAGCCGGGTGGCTTCGCTGCTGTCGGTAACCGGTTCGAACCGACCGTCTTCTTCCCGGTGTGGCAGGAACATGGTGGGGGACTGGCGGCCATCCGCCTTGATGGGCTGTATCTGCACCTGATCGCCGTGGCGGTGCACGTCGATCATCACCTGGGTGGTCTGGCGAATGCGGTCCAGGGTCATCTGGGAATGACGGCGGGGGTCCAGGGCAAACCAGGCTACCGTGTCCAGCTGATACAAAAACGGGCATACCACCCGGAAGAAATTGCCCACCATGGTGTCGGTGGCCCAGGCGTCCAGCAGTTCGCTGAGGCTGTCGCACAGGTAGAAGGCGCCGCGGCCGTGCTGTTCGATCAGGCGCCAGACCCGGCTGGTGAAACTTTCAAAGCCGCCCAGGGCGTCAATAGAGATGGTGCGAACGCTGGGATGGTGTTCAATGACCGGCGCGTGCTGGCCGAAACGCAGGTACAGCACTTCCCGGCCAGCGTCGGCGGCTGCGTCTGCAAAGGCGTGGGCAAAGCGACGATAGTCGTCCAGGCCAGACACTCGCCAGACCACGTTATCGCCGATGCGAAGGCCATCCAACACCGCATCCAGTCCGGCCAGACCGGTGGAAACGCGGTCTGGTGAGCCGGATGCGGTGGCGGCGGTCATGGCAGGATCAGATCACGCCCATGGCGGTCATGGCGCGGGCGACCCGCAGGAAACCGGTGATGTTGGCACCCAGCACGTAATCGCCCTCGGTGCCGAACTCGCCGGAGGTCTCGTAGCAGTGCTTGTGGATGTCCACCATGATTTCCTCCAGACGGCGCTGGGTGTAATCGAAGGTCCAGGAATCCCGGCTGGCGTTCTGCTGCATTTCCAGCGCGGAGGTGGCCACACCGCCGGCGTTGGCGGCTTTGCCCGGGCCATAGGCCAGTTTGGCGGCCTGGAAAATCTCGATGCCTTCCGGCGTCGTGGGCATGTTGGCGCCCTCGGCGACCGCGATGCAGCCGTTTTCTAACAGAGTTTTGGCGTCTTTGCCGTTCAGCTCGTTCTGGGTGGCGCAGGGCAGTGCGATGTCGCAGGGCACGCTCCAGATGTTGCCGCCTTCGACGTACCTGGCGTCTTTGTGGAACTCAGTGTAGGCACTCAGGCGGCGGCGCTCCACTTCCTTGATGCGCTTGAGGGTCTGCAGGTCGATGCCTTTCTCATGCACGATCATGCCTTTGGAGTCGGAGCAGGCGATGACTTTGGCGCCCAGTTCATGGGCTTTTTCAATGGCGTAGATGGCCACGTTGCCAGAGCCGGACACCACCACGGTTTTGCCGTCCATGGACTGGCCTCGGGCCTTGAGCATTTCCCGGGTGAAGAACACCGCACCGTAGCCGGTGGCTTCGGTGCGGGCACAGCTGCCGCCCCAGTCCAGACCCTTGCCGGTGAACACGCCGGACTCGTAGCGGTTGGTGATGCGCTTGTACTGGCCGAACAGGTAGCCGATTTCCCGGCCGCCCACGCCGATGTCGCCGGCGGGTACGTCGGTGTACTCGCCCAGGTGACGGTAGAGTTCGGTCATCAGGCTCTGGCAGAAACGCATGATTTCGTCGTCTGACTTGCCCTTGGGGTCGAAGTCGCTGCCGCCCTTGCCGCCGCCGATGGGCAGGCCGGTCAAGGCATTCTTGAAGATCTGTTCAAAGCCCAGGAACTTGATGATGCCCAGGTACACCGACGGGTGAAAACGCATGCCGCCTTTGTAAGGCCCCAGAGCGCTGTTGAACTCCACACGGAAGCCACGGTTAATGTGGATCTCGCCCTTGTCGTCCTGCCAGGGCACCCGGAAGATGATCTGCCGTTCCGGCTCGCAGATGCGCTGGATGATTTTCTTGTCGCCAAATTCGGGGTATTTGGTCAGCACTGGCCCCAGGGTTTCCAGGACTTCGTGGACCGCCTGGTGGAATTCGCTCTCACCGGGATTGCGGTTGAGCACCTCGCGGTAAACCGGCTCCAGTCTCTGATCAAGGGTGGACATATCCGAACGATCCTATATGGGTTGGGGTGTTGGGCATCGGGCAGGCCGCGCACAAATTTTGGGCACTGATTGCACCACAGGGGTGCAGATCTTGGCAAGCGTCAGGCGATGACGTCGGCGGGTTGAATCTGCTCAATCCGATTGCGGCCGCTGGCTTTGGCCTTGTAGAGGCAGCGGTCGGCGTGGCTGATCAGGCTGCGCAGGTCATGGCCGTCCTGGCCAAGCTCGGCAACACCGCCGCTGAGGGTCATGGCGATGGTCTGGCCCTGGTAATCCAGCGGTTCCTGCTCCAGAGCATGGCGGATTTTCTGGGCTACTTTCATGGCCTGGGCTGTCGAGGAGTTGTGCAGCAGAATCACGAATTCCTCGCCGCCCATCCGGCTGGCCAGGTCCGTGGCCCGGATGCGGGACTGGAAGATCTGCGCCACGTGTTCCAGGGCCAGATCGCCGGCATCGTGGCCGAAGCGGTCGTTCACGCTTTTGAAGTGGTCGATGTCCAGGGCAATCAGCGACACCGGTGTGCCTTCGCGCTGGCTCAGTTTCAGCTGTTGGTCGAAGGCTTCGTTCAGTCGTGCCCGGTTGGCCAGGCCGGTCAGTGGGTCGGTCTGGGCCAGTTTCAGCAGCCGGTTTTCCGACTGTTCCCGGGTGATCTCGTAGATGTGAGAGAACGCCAGTATGGTCAGGGCCATGATGCCCATGTTGGCAATGGGCAGCGCGGTCATCATTTCCGGCACATCCCGATACTTGCTGTAAAAGATGATGGCGGCGGTGGTCATGAACACACCGGACACCCACAACCCCAACCTCCGGCCCAGCAGCAGGTGCGACAGAATCGGGATCAGCAGCACCCAGGCGAACACCGTGGAGGTCGCCCGGGGCGTGGTCAGGGCGAACATCATTGTGATGCAGAACGGCAGCAGGTAGGCCAGCACCCAGCGCTCCAGGTGGCGGGTGCGGCGGATGGCGACGTAGATGATGACCGAGTAAATCGCCATTCCCAGCTCGGCCAATGCCAGCGGATAGTTCTGCTTCTGGATATTGAGCGTAAAGAAGATCAGGCCGGCCACCAGCGTGAGGCCGAGCAGGGATTTGAGTACAGCCTTTCGATAAGGCCGTGCCAGTTGCTTCCTTGATTCCAGGTAGCTGTCCATAGGCGCCGTTGGCAGAGTCGATGGGGGCGAAATACAGTGACAGCTACAGGCTTCCGATACCGGGCCTGGATATGTCATCAAAGTAACCGTATCGCGCTGACGTCGTATTAAATCAGATGGCGTGCGCAATCGTCCGTTGTCTGAGACCAAAGTCTAAGTGGGAGAGTGGTGTTGAACGTGCCCGAAACGCTGATTGAAACCCGGGGGCTTGGCCGTACCTTCGCCAGTGGCGGGGAAACCGTGGTGGTGCTGACGGATCTGGACGTGCGCCTGGCGCGGGGCGAATCGCTGGCGCTGGTGGGGCGTTCCGGGTCGGGTAAAAGTACCCTGTTGAACTTGCTGTGCGGTCTTGAGCGACCCGACACAGGCCGCATTCGCGTGCTGGACCAGACCTTCGATACCGCTGACGGCGAAACCGATCCACAGCGGGAACAGCGCTGGGCATCGCTTCGCAAGACCCGGGTTGGCGTGGTGTTTCAGGACACGAACCTGATGCCCGCTCTGTCCCTGCTGGATAACGTACGCCTGCGGGCGCGACTGGCCGGGTGGGATTCCGATGCCTGTCAGGACTGGCTGGAACGCCTGGGTATCGGTGAGCTGGCCGGGCGTTATCCGGACCAGGTCTCCGGCGGCCAACGCCAGCGGGCCGCCCTGGCCATGACCTTTGCCATGGCGCCGGCGGTGATTCTGGCCGACGAACCCACTGGCAGCCTGGACCGGGACACCGCTGCCCAGGTCGCCGACCAGCTGTTCGAATGGCAGGCCCGCACCGGCTGCGGTCTGATTCTGGCCACCCATGATCCGGAACTGGCGGCGCGCTGCGATCGCACCCTGGATCTTGCCCATAGCACGGCACGCTGAATGATGACGGTATTTACTGC
>DASSWD010000207.1:0-4387 GCA_035705335.1 Marinobacter sp.
CACGGCCGGTTGATGGTCTACAACCCGCGCAACGGCAGAACCGAGGTACTCCTCGGCCGGCTGCACTTTGCCAACGGCGTGGCGGTGTCACCGGACGGCGACTTTGTGCTGGTGAACGAAACCTGGAAATACCGGATTCTGCGCCACTGGATTGCCGGCCCCCTGGCCGGGCGCACGGAAGTGTTTGCCGACAACCTGCCGGGTTTTCCCGACAACCTGGCGGTGGATGATCAGGGGCGCTACTGGGTGGCGTTCCCCACCCTGCGCAACGCCCAGGTGGACGCCATGCACCGCCGGCCCTGGCTGAAAGACCTGGTGGCCAAGCTGCCGGACAACTTTCAACCCAAGCCCCAGACCTACGGCCTGGTGGCCGCGTTTGACCGCCAGGGTCGCATGCTGACCACCCTGCACGACACGGATGGCCGGCACCTGCAGGAGATTACCTCGGTGAACCCCCACGGGGGCTTCCTATACTTTGGTTCACTTCACAACGACCGGATTGGCCGGCTACCGTTGCAGGCTGTTCCCGGCCTTGGAGACCAAACCGAATGACCGATACCCGGACATCAGCCCCGGCGCTTGCCTGGGATCTGCCAGCGCCGTTCACCATGAGCCTTCAGGTGCAGCCCGAGGACACCGACCGCCTGGGCCACGCCAACAACGTGGTGTACATCCGCTGGCTGGAAGAGGTGAGCTGGGCCCACATTGAAAGCCTGGGCATGACCTGGGCGCTGCATGAGGAAACCGGCAAGGCGATGGCCATTACCCGCACCGAGGTGGACTATCTGCTGTCCGCCAACGCCGGGGATGAGCTGGTGCTGGGCACCTGGCTGACCGACTGGGACGGCCGGTTCCGCTCGGCCCGGCAGTTCCAGTTGATGCGCGTGGCTGACGGCAAAACCCTGTTGCGGGGCCTGTCGACCCACGCCTGTGTCGACATGAAAAGCCAGCGGCCGTCCCGGGCGCCGAAAGCGTTTGCCGAGATTCTGTCTGGCGCCATGGTCGAAGGTGGCCGGGGCCTGGCCGACGCCGGCGGTTAGATTATCTGCTAGTCTGAACACTGCTCCCGGCGCCGAATCGGGTGTGCCGGGAAGTCCGATCAAATGATAAAAAACGCCCTCTGGCGTGTGGAGAATCCCATGGAATCGTCCAATGCTGTAGAAACCGAAGCCATGCGCCACGTCATCTATGACCGCTTTGGCGAGCGCGATGTGCTGCAGGTGGTGGAGTCACCCCTGCCAGAGCCAGGGGAGGGCGAGGTATTGATCCGCATTCACGGGGCCGGCCTGAATCCCATCGACTGGAAAACCCGCAAAGGCCTGGGCTTTGCCGCCCGCCAGATTGAGAACCGCCTGCCCTGGACGCCAGGCTACGATGCCGCCGGTGAAGTGATTGCCGTGTCGGACGACGTCACAACGCTGGCGCCCGGCGACCGGGTGATGGGCATGATCGGCTTCCCCGGCAACGGTGGCGGCTATGCCCAGTACGCCGTGGCCCGTGCCGATGAACTGGCCATCGTGCCGGAAGAGCTGGACCTGGTAACCGCCGGTGGCGTGCCCCTGGCTGCTCTCACCGCCTGGCAGGCGCTGTTTGAAATGGCCCGGCTGGAGTCCGGACAGAAAATCCTGATTCATGCCGGAGCTGGCGGCGTTGGCCACTTCGCCGTGCAGTTTGCCCTGGAACGGGGTGCCCATGTGATTGCCACCGCGTCGCCGTCCAACCGGGACTTTCTGGCGGAGCTGGGGGTGCACGAGGTGATCGACTACCACACCGCCGATGTCACCGAAGAGTGCTACGGCCTGGATGTGGTGCTCGACCTGATTGGCGGCGAGACCGGCAAGCGTTCGCTGCAGACCCTCGCAGAATCCGGCGTGCTGGTCACCATCCCCACCGTCACCGCCGACGAGATTGTCAGTGCTGCCGAGGCCATGGGCCTGCGGGCTCACGGCATGACCGTGCGCCCGGACGTGTTTCATCTTGAGGAAATCGCCGAACTGATCGAAGACGGCGACGTAAAGGTACACATCGACCAGGCGTTCCCGCTGGACCAGGTGGCCGACGCCCACGAACGTCTCGAGGGCGGTCACGTGCGCGGCAAGCTGGTGCTGGACTGCCGCTGAGTCCTTTCCCTTTTTGATGGCAACAGCGGCCTGTCGAGGTCCTGTTGCCACTGCTTGAAGTGTCGCTATTGTCCAGCTGCCTTGTCGCTCTGGTTATAACGGGGCTGCACTGGCGTTCCTTATACTCCGGTTATGACACGGGCAATCCGTGATGAGTGCTGGAGGATGGGATGTCGAAGTGGAAGTCGGGCGCGGCGTTGTTGACATTAATGTGGCCGCCAGTGCCTGCGCTGGGCGATGGGTACAATTTCATGAGTGAGGTCAGTAGTTCGTTTTTTGACCCTGCCAATTGGATCCCACTTTTGGACGGTTCTCCCAAGGTGCCTGGTGAGTCTGACACAGCCTTGCTTTCAGATTCCGCGGAAATTATAAGCTCGGAACCCGGAAATCTCACTGTTTCAAAGATTTCCTTCGGCTCCAGTTCCACTCCCGTCGAATTAACCATCGATACGAACGACAACTTCACGCTGACGACGGAGTTCTCTACGCGCAACGCCAACCGTGGCGGAATTATCAACCTTAGAAAAGGGAAGATCATTTCAGATCGCGTCGACCTTCAAATATCCCAACTGTTTAACGACGATAAGGAAAATATAATAAGGGGCGTGTTGAACCTATGGGAAGGGTCGTCGACGGGTCAATTCAGTGCCAAAGGTGACGAATTAGAATTCAGAGGTGATAGTAGCGACATCAATTTCCGTGCAGATTCAAACATTAATTTTGTTGATTATCGAACGGGGTCCGGATTCAAGTTCACCGGGTCTGCCTTTGACATTAACCAGATAGGCGCGGGCGAAACCACTCTTCCTTTCAAGGACAGCAGCTTTAGCGGCGATATCAACGTCCTGAACGGGGCGCTCAGAATCAGCGGGGATCTCAGCCTGGGAGGAGACGTCAATCTGTTCTCGGACGCCACGCTCTCAGGAAACATCAGCGTTGAGAATATAAACCTTTCCGATGGAACGCTGATAACAGGCGGAGATTTGGTTGTTTGGGAAGATATCAATTTACAACCGGACGCTATGCTCTCCGGCAATATCGGTATTTCCGGCAGTGTCCGTGTTGCAAGCGGGGATATAAACATTTTTACCGACCTATCGGACTCTCTCAGATTTGATGGTGACTTCGTGCTGGATCAGGGCGGTATCAATGTTTTCGCGGGTTTTCCTGTATTGGCCGGCACCTACGAACTGACTGATGGCGACCTGAATATTGCGGCCGGCAGTGACCCGATGACGACCGGCGTCAGACTGGATTTTGAGGACGGTAGCCTGGTTACCATCGACGGTGCGGTCCGCGTCGGTAGTCTGGGCGCCAATGCGATTCTTGCTTTGCAAGACGACACGCAGATGGTTGCAGACTCCGCCAGCATTGGTGAATTTCAGAATTCAACCGCTGACGTTCTGGTGACCGGGCTTTATTCAACGCTGTCACTTCGCGGATCCAATGATCCTGACCAATCGCCACTTCAACTGGGGCGTCGGGGACAGGGAGCGTTGCAGATGGTGAACGGTGGCCGGGTTTATGTCCGCGGCAATCCGGATATCCCCCTGCGTTTTGCCACCGACCCGACCGGAGAGGCAAACATTCAGGTTCGTGGCAATGTCTCAAGATTTGAGACAGATTCTGATGTTGAGCTAAGTTTTGACGGCACCGGTGAGCTTCTGCTTGAGAATTCCGGCGTTTTCGAAATTCGGCGTGGCAACGGTGAACTTACTCTGGTTGGGAATACAGGGTCGGCCACTCTGAATATCGGGAATAACAGCCCGGCGGGGCGCTTGAGCGCCGAGAAGGTCACATCCTCGGAATCCGGAACTGGCGTTATAAACTTTAATCATATCAATGATGTGTTCGCGTTTTATCAGTCTCCTGGCGTCGGTATCAACATTTCAGGCGGTATATCCGTCAACCAGATGGGTCCGGGAAGCACGATTCTGGATGGCCAACTGGATTACACCGGGCCGACTGCCATCACCAACGGGAGGTTAATCATCGATGGCGAGCTCACCCGTTCCCTGGTATCCGTTGAAAGCGGTGGCACGCTGGGTGGCATCGGGCAACTGAGCGCCCCGGTGCAGATTGCTGATGGTGGGCGCGTGTCGCCGGGCCGGTCCGCAGGTACATTGACGATGGGTGAGCTGGCCCTGAGTGAATACAGTCTGTTGGATTTTGAGCTCGGGCTGCCAGACGGAGCGCCCGGAGCGAAAAACGACCGGATCAACGTGATCAATAACCTGAATGCTTCCGGGTCCAGCGGAGACCTGATC
>DASSWD010000208.1:0-3614 GCA_035705335.1 Marinobacter sp.
CTTGTTGTCGATCGCCGCACAGGCGCGCCTGACCCGCCATCCGCTGCCTTTTGTGGTCGCTGAAATCCAGGATCTGCGTAAACTCCCGGTGATCGAGCGGGCCTACCCCGGCGCCCTTGAAGTGGTGGCCGGTGACGCCACCATCAGCCGCCTGATGGTTCAGAACGTGATTCACCCGCATCTGTCGGCGGTCTACAACGAGCTGCTGACCGCCGTTGAGGGTAATGAAATTTTTGTACGGGGTGGGGAAACCGCGCACGGGCTGACGCTGGGCGAGCTGGCCGCCCAGCGCCCGGATGCCATCGTGCTGGGCCTGTTGCACCCCGCCGACGGCCATCGCTGGCAGGTGAACCTGATCGCGCCTTCTGATACACCGATTCGTGACGAGGACCGGATTGTGTTGCTGGCCCGGGATTACGCTCACACGGAAGCCAATCCCAAGGCCACCTCCCTGCCTGTGATTCATCGCGGTGAGGCGCGGGCTGCCGGGCCATCGCCCGGTGGTGGCCACAAGGTACTGGTGCTGGGGTGGAACCGCCGGGTGCCCAGCCTGGTGGCCGAATTTGCCAGCTACCTGGGGAAAGAGTTTGCGCTCGATCTGATGTCCTCTGTGCCCGCGGCCGAGCGGGAGCAGGAAATTCAGCGCTATGGGGTGAATCTGAATCAGATACGGGGTCGGCTGATCGAGGCAGACTACATGGTGGAGGAAGACCTGCGACGTGTGGAGCCAGCCCGTTACGACACCGTGATCCTGCTCAGCAGCGACCGCTTCGCCACCGGCGAGGAGGCCGACGCCCGGGCGATGGTTGGTTACCTGCAACTGGAGGATATTCTGGCCAAGGCTCCGCAACGTCCCCAGGTGATTATGGAGCTGAGTGATCCGGATAACTGGGAACTGTTACACGGTCACCAGAGCGAAACCCTGATCAGCCCGATGATTCTCAGCCACGTGCTGGCCCAGGTGGCCTTGCGCCGGGAACTGCGGGCCGTGCTGGATGAACTGTTCACCGTTGGCGGTGCGGAAATCCAGTTCCGGAATCCCCACGATTATCCATTGCCCGCCAGTGCCGATTTTCAGTTACTGGAAAAAGTGGTCGCCCATCAGGGCGAGGTGGCATTGGGTATTCTGCGGGCACGGCCTGACGAACTGGGGCGTCATCTCCAGTTGAACCCACCCCGCAAGACCTTTCTCGACCTGTCGGAAGACGACCAGTTAGTGATCCTGGCGTTAGCCTGATCTGGGTGGCTCAAGGCCTGTCATTCTCAGGTGCAGCGCGTCAACGTCCTGCACTAAGCCCAGAACCACCAGAACGTCGTCGGCCTGCAGATGGGTATCGGGTGGGGGTGAGCGATGCCGCTTACCTTCGCGAACGAGCGCAGATACCATCAGTCCGCTGTTGTCTCCGAGAACATCTGCGATGGAATAACCAATCGCCGGGTCACCCTGGAAAATCTGGATCGAATGCAGTCTCTCGGTGTCCTGGGAGGTGTCGAGCAGCGAATCCAGATCGCTGCGGAAGATTTCTTTGAGCATCGGGTAGCGTTTCTTGCGTTGCTCAATCAGGTGCCGGGCCACTTTTCGGCCCGGTACCCGCAGCGCCAGCAGCAGATGAGAGGCGATCAGAAGGCCGGTTTCCAGGGTTTCCGGGATGACTTCCGTCGCCCCCGCCTCGCGCAGTTCGTCGGCGTAATGGTCATCACTGGTGCGCACGATAACGCTTAGGTCGGGCCTCAGCAGGCGGGTGATGCGCAGGGTTTGCAGCGCCGCGGATTGATCGTTGTGGGTGATGATCAGCATGGAGGCATTGTCGATGCCAGCGTTTTCCAGCACACCCCGGTCGGCGGCATCGGCACAGAAGACGGTATGACCGGCCAATCGGGCTTCCTGAACAATGCCAGGGTCCAGCTCCAGACCGACAAAGTCAAAGCCCTCCTGCTCCAGGAAAGCTCCGACAATCTGCCCTGTCCGCCCGTAGCCACAGACAATCACGTGGCCATCCCGGTGGGTATCGGCGAGAGCCTCCTGCCCATCCGCACCCGATGAGTCCGATCGCTGGCGGGGCTGGATCAGCCGGACCAGATCGTCACTGTGGTGAATCAGGAGCGGGCTGATAATCATGGAGATCAGTACCGACATCAGCACCGTCTGGGCTTCGATGCCACCGATGGTGTCACTGGCAATGCCAATGGACAGCAAGGCAAACCCGAACTCACCGCCAACCGAGAGAAGGATTCCGGTCCGGAACGCGGTGGGTGTATCAACCCCGGAGAAACGGGTGATGGCAGTGACAATGGCCACCTTGACGCTGATCAGCACCAGCGCGCCGGCCAGGGACTCGAGCCAGATACTGGACAACACCTCCGGGTCAAACAGCATGCCGATACTGACAAAGAAGAGGCCCACCAGCACATCCCGGAAGGGCCGAATGGTGGATTCCACCTGATGCCGGAACTCCGTGTCAGCGAGCACCATGCCCGCCAAAAATGCCCCGAACGCCATAGACAACCCAAGAGCCTGGGTGGTCCAGGCAGCCATCAGCGAGACGAACAGCACGGTCAGAGTGAACAGCTCAGCGGAGCGTTTTTCTGCCACCAGATGAAACAGAGGCTTCAGCAGGTAGCGCCCGAACAACAGAACCGCCGCCAAGGCGACGCCGGCCTTGATCAGGGCATAGCCAAGCTCACCGGCAATTTGCTGCGCCGCGGCAACGCCAAGCACCGGAATGATCACGATAAAGGGCACCGCCGTGACGTCCTGGAACACGGACATGGTGATGCCGAGCCGGCCATGTCGGGATTGTGTTTCGTTCTGATCCGACAACTGGCGGATGATAATGGTGCTGGAGGACTGTGCGAAAACCGCCCCTACAACAAAAGCGGCCGCCGGTGTCAGTCCCATGAACCAGGCACCAACACCCACCATCAGTGTTGTCAGCACCACCTGTGCGGTGCCCAGGCCCAGGATGGTGTGCCGCAGAGCATAAATCTGGGACAAGGAGAAACTCAGCCCGATGGTGAACAAAAGAAACACAATGCCATACTCGGCAATCAGCCGAACGTATTCCTCGGAAATCACCGGGCCTGCGGTGTTGGCACCAAGGACGACGCCCACCGCCAGGTATGCCAGACTTGAAGGAACCCGCAGGCGCTGAAACACCAGCACCATGGCGACGGTGACGCTCAGAAGAAGCAGAAGCTGTGTGAGTGCGTTTTCAGCCAAAATTGCGTTCCGAAGGCAGAGATTGGAAGACCGGTTGCGGCAGAGTCAGATACTGCAGCATACCATGACTGTGGCGGGCTTCCGCGGGATTGGTCCAGGCGTGTGGCTGAAATCTTGAGCATTCACAGAAAAAATGCCGAAAATACACCATATAAATTTCAATTATGAATCCGCAGCCACTAAAGTGACCTCATCGCCAGCGGTCAAGGACCATTCCAGCCCCGACCACTGGTTTCGGAAGCCTCCCGGTAAGGGCGCTTCCGGCCCCTTTGAACACACGCAGCACGTAGACACGGAAAAGGACAGTGACCATGCCTTACGCAAAAGACGTTGACCACATCGCTTCCCTGCTGAAGCAGAACCCGACCTGGAACGCCATCAACCCGAAGCACGC
>DASSWD010000209.1:0-2347 GCA_035705335.1 Marinobacter sp.
CAGGTCACCGGCCGGGGTGATCACCAGCGGGTTGATCTCAACCAGCGCCAGATCGCACTCTTCGAACAGCTTGGCCAGACCCAGGAAAATCTTGGTGAACTGACCAATCTGCTTGCCTTCCAGGCCCAGTTTGAACGCCAGTTCACGGCCCTGGTACGGCTGAGCGCCGACCAGCGGGTCGATTTCGGCCTTGAGGATCTTTTCAGGCGTCTCTTCCGCCACTTTCTCGATCTCAACACCGCCTTCGGTGGAGGCCATGAACACGATCCGGCGGGTACCACGGTCAACGACCGCGCCCAGGTACAGTTCCTGATCAATGTCGGTGAGGGATTCAACCAGAATCTTGCTGACCGGCTGGCCGTTCTCGTCGGTCTGGTAGGTGACCAGGTTCTTGCCCAGCCACTTCTCGGCAAACTCGCGAATCTCATCCTTGCTCTTGACCAGCTTTACACCGCCGGCCTTGCCGCGGCCACCGGCATGAACCTGAGCCTTGACCACCCACGCGTTACCGCCAATTTCGCTGGCCGCGTCGACGGCTTCTTTCGGGGTGTCGCAGGCGATGCCCTTGGAAACAGGCAGGCCGTACTCAGCGAACAGCTGCTTGCCCTGATACTCGTGCAAATTCATAGTTAATGTCCCGTCATTTGATGGAGGATAACCACGTACGGAAATGAACCCGCTGACGCGCCGCCGTTGGCGCGCCACAAGCGAATTCGCGGTGGCAGACCCGGGATCACCTGGCCCGCCGTACACACAACCGGTAAACCGCCTTTATGATGGCAGCGGGGCGCCCCCAGGGCGCCCCTCAATCCGACTGCGTGTTACTTCTTTTTGCGGCGGTTGGCGATGTGAATCGCTCCGCCTGCGACACCCAGAGCTGCTTCATGCACAGACTCTGACAGAGTCGGGTGCGCGAAACAGGTCAGTGCCAGATCTTCTGCGCTGGAACCGAATTCCATGGCAATCACGCCCTGGGAAACGATTTCTGACGCCTGTGGACCCACCACGTGGAAGCCCACGATACGGTCGGTCTTGGCATCGGCAATGATCTTCACCATGCCGGACGCTGCGTTAGCGGCCATGGCGCGGCCGTTGGCAGCGAACGGGAAGGTACCCACGTTGTACTCTTCGCCTTCGGCCTTCAGCTGCTCTTCGGTCTTACCAACCCAGGCTACTTCCGGGAAGGTGTAGATCACGTTCGGGATGCAGTCATAGTTCACCTGCGGCTTGTGGCCGGCAATGCGCTCGGCAACCATCACGCCTTCTTCAGACGCTTTGTGAGCCAGCATCGGGCCGCGAACCACGTCACCGATGGCCCAGACACCCGGAGATTCGGTCTTGCAGTGATCGTCCACGAAGATGAAACCACGCTCGTCCATGGTGACGCCGGCGTCTTCCGCCAGGGCACCATCGGTGTACGGGCGACGGCCAACGGCAACGATCAGCTTGTCAAACTTCGCTTCCTGCTTGCCTTTGGAGTCTTCGTAGGTGACGTTGACCAGCTTGCGCTTGACCTCAGTGCCAGTCATGCGGGCGCCCATCACGATGTTCAGTCCCTGCTTCTGGAACTGCTTCAGAGCGTCTTTGGCCAGTTGCTGATCTACCGCCGGCAGGAAGGTGTCCTGCGCTTCAATCACGGTAACCTCAGAGCCCAGGCGAGCCCACACGCTGCCCAGCTCCAGACCAATAACGCCAGCGCCGATCACGCCCAGACGCTTGGGCACTTCGGTGAATTCCAGAGCACCTTCTGAATCAACGATGTATTCGCCATCGAACGGTGCCGGCGGGATCTCGATCGGCCGGGAGCCGGTGGCGATGATCACGTTGTCGGCTTCGTAGGTTTTGGTCTTGCCATCTTTATCGGTCACTTCCACCTTGCGACCGGCCAGCAGCTTGCCGTGGCCATGGATGGAGGTTACGCCGTTGGCCTTGAACAGGCCGGCGATACCGCCAGTCAGCTGCTTCACGATGCCGGACTTGCGCTCCATCATCTTGGCTACGTCGATCTCGACGCTCTTGGCCATGATGCCCATGGATTCATAGTCGTGGCTGGCTTCTTCAAATTTGTGAGTCACTTCCAGCAAGGCCTTGGACGGAATACAGCCCACGTTCAGGCAGGTACCACCCAGTACCTGACTCTTGCCGTCCTGGCCAGTCCAGGACTCGACACAGGCCGTTTTCAGGCCCAGCTGAGCGGCTTTAATGGCTGCAACGTAACCGCCGGGGCCGGCACCAATCACAATGACGTCGTACTTATCGGACATAATCTTTCCCGTTTTCGGATTCGTTGAGTGTCAGGTTACACGTCCAGCAGGATGCGCGCCGGATCTTCCAGCATTTCCTTGAT
>DASSWD010000210.1:0-6601 GCA_035705335.1 Marinobacter sp.
AGGCCGATACTGATGATCACACCGGTGATGATCAGGAGCATCAGGCAGTAACCCATGATGTCCTTGGCTTTCAGGCCGGCAATGGCCAGCACCGGGAGCGCCCAGAACGGCTGAAGCAGGTTGGTCCAGGCGTCACCCCAGGCAACCGCCATGGCAACCCTGGGAATGTCCGCGCCCAGTGCCTGTGCGGCTGGCAGCATGACCGGCGCCTGCACCGCCCACTGGCCACCGCCAGACGGCACGAAGATGTTCACCAGGCCGGCGCTGATAAAGGTCCAGAACGGCAGGCTTTCAGCGCTCGCAATCGAGACAAATCCCTCTGAGATACTCGCCGCAAGGCCAGATGTGGTCATCACACCCATTATGCCGGCATAGAACGGGAACTGGATAACAATGCCAGAGCCACCTTTGACCGCCTCGTTCAGGCTGTCCAGCAGGCGCTTGGGTGTCTGGTGCAGGATGATCGCCAGGAACAGAAACATGAAGTTGACGATGTTCAGGTTCAGCCCGCCGCCATTGATAAAGTACTGGAAAATAAACGCCAGGCCGCTGAAACCCACCAGCCAGGCCAGTGTGCGGCTGTTTTCAAGATGATCGGCCGGGCGATTGATGACCACGCGGGTGTCCGGCTCGTCGTCCAGAATCTTTGGGTCAACGTAAACGCTGTCCCGCTCTTCCGGCAGCATCATCCGGTTGACCAGAGGCACCACAATGAACAGAGCCACCACGATCGCCAGGTTGAAGAAGGCAAAGATGGTTTCACCGGTACCGATCACACCGATGACGTCCTGGGTGAAATGGCCTTCAGTGGCGATAACCAGCGGAATGGAGCCGGCCAGACCGCCGTGCCAGACAATAAAGCCGGAATAGGCGCTGGCAATCAGCAGCGGGTAGTGCACGCGGATTTGCCGGGCCAGTGCCTTGGCAAACAGCGCCCCCACCACCAGGCCGAAACCCCAGTTGATCCAGCTGGCAGTCAGGGCCACAAACGTGACCAGCACAATGGCTTGCCCCGGGGTTTTTGCCAGCATGGCAATGCGGTTCAGAATGCCACGAACGAATGGGGTGCTTGCCAGCATAAAACCGGTCACCAGCACCAGCAGCATTTGCATGGAGAAGGTCAGCAGGCTCCAGAAGCTATTTCCCCACATTTCAATGACCGCGAGCGGGCCGTGGCCCTCGAACACCATGGCGGCGACGAACGACAGCAGGGTGAGAATAATCACGAACAGGTAGGGGTCAGGCAGGTATTTTTCGACCAGGCTGACCAACGGTTTGGATGCTTTTTCAAGCATGTTGCTGGCTCCTTGTTTTAGTTGTGTACCTACATATCCTAGCAACGTAGCGAGAAAACACAGTGCGACCGAGGTGGTATTGCTGAAGAGTTGAACCCGTGTTCCGAAAATCCGGGGGGATCAGTCAGGACAGACAGGTAAGGCAGGGCATTGATGGCGTTGCCCGAAAGTCTTCGTATCTGCGGATTTCGCAGGCATCTTGAACCGTTCCGGATTGAGCCGGTGGGCACAGTGTTTCGCAGCAACCGCTTCGGTGGGGCAGCTCAGTTCATCAAGCGTGAACCCCAGATTGTTCCAGGCCTCCGCCGTTTCTGGTTGGCGGTTGATGGCGGTGATGAAGTCGCTGGCAGCTTGTGATTTATCGCCCCGTTGATAGGCCAGGTTGCCGGACGCCAGCAAAGGCGATGGATGGTCTTGCCAGTGATCAGCTGCGGTTTGATAGGCCAGGCTGGCGGCACCGGTGTGCCCTGTGGTTTCCAGATCAAACGCGGCTTTCAGGAACGCGACCGGCTCGGCGGTTGCCGGTACCCGGTCTGGTGGCAGGATAACCCTTGCCCAGCTTCCGGCCCGGGTCCAGGTGGCGTGGAATGCCTCGTAAGGTTGAGCGTAATGCTGTCGGGTATCGGTGTTCAGAATCAACGTCTCATCCACAGTGTCATAACCGACAACCACCGCGAAATGCCACTGTGGCCACCAGGACAGCCGAAGGTTCTGCATCACCAGCACCGGGTTGCCCGCGGCCACTTCCGCGAGAATGGCGTTCAGTTCAGGTTCTAACGGGTAGACCACCATGTCGTGGGCGCGGGCGGCAGCGACCATCTCAACCTGCAGCGAGCCTTCCCGCTCGGGAATGTAAACCAGATCCTTGAGGATGTCCGGATGGGTGTTCAACCCCTGGGCATTCAGGACGGTGGCCAGCGCTGCCGGGCCGCACTGATAGCGGGTTTGAGGAAAAAACGGAACCTGTTCCAGCAGCACTGTGTCGGGTAATGCCTGCGCCCTGGCTTGTGGCTCCGGCCAGGGCGGCGCCGTCGCGCACCCCGCAAGAAACAGCAGGCCCAGCAGGGCAGAGACGGTTCTGGCGAGGTGGCGAGTCAGACCCATGCAGTCTGATCAGCGGATGCAATTGATGAACGAGAACAAATCGGTGGCGCACAGCATGTCTGTGATGATGAACACCAGCAGGAACAACACAATAATGCCCACCACATCTTGCCCAGCCGGAGCTTCCGCCAGCTGTTGCTCGAAATCCGCCAGTTCTTCGGGTGTCAGGTTATTGATGCGCTCAGCAACCTGATCTTCACTGACCCCCATGTCGGCCAGTTTGTCTTTGACCTCCTGGGTTTCGAGCATGGACAGCAATTGCTGGCGGTCCAGGTTGACCTGTTGCTGGTGTAATACTTCGGCGGTGCCCACCATGCCAGCGTGCGCGGTAGTTGAGAGGGTGGTGGCAAATGCCAGCAACACCGCCATGACCAGAGAAAACTGCCTGAGATAACGCCGTATACCCGTCATGTCTGTCTCCTTTCTGTTGTTTGCTAAAACATTAGATTGGATTGAGAGTGGATTCAATTTACAGAAAGATCACGTTTCGGGCGTGGAGAGGATTCCGTGCTTTTACAACGACCGCTGGTATAGCACGAATTCCGAGAAACGGACCAATAATCCGGAGGCCTTTGGTGCGGGTACAACAGACCGAAGTAAGTGATCTGCATCGAGCCCTTCTTTGGTGAGGTCCGGCGCCTGAACTTTCAGGTAGGCCGTCATGATCTGGTCGGTAAATTCCGGGTGGAACTGCACGCCCCAGGCACACTCACCGACACGGAAGGCCTGATGCGGCTCGAAGTCAGAACGGGCCAGCCACTGGGCGCCGGGTGGCAACTCGATCACCGACTGTTTGTGGGTCAGTTGGGCGTGAAACTGCTCGGGCAGACCTCTGAACAGCGGGTCGTCATGGGCACTGCCAAGCAGTCGAACACGGTGGCTGCCGGTTTCCCGACCTTCTGGGTGGTAATCCACGTGCCCGCCCATGGCATGGGCCAGCAATTGGTGCCCGTAACACACGCCCAGCAGTGGCACCCGGGCGTCCACGGCCTGGCGAACCCAGGCCGCTGCTGTTTCGCTCCAGGGCTCCCGGTCGCTCACCATGGCGGGTGACCCGGTGATCACGATGCCATGCCAGTCTGATGGATGGCCGGGTGGCGACTCGCGGGTAACGTCCACTACGGTGAGGTTCAGACTGTCAGACAGGCCACGTACGAACCAGGCGTCAAAGTCACCAAACCGGTCCCGGATGGGCGGGTAGGTGGTGCCGGTTTTCAGAATCACCACGTTGGCTTGGGCCTGATCCTGCGCCTGGTTCATTGGGGCTCCGGTGTTATTGCTGGGCCACTTCGGCGTTGTGGAACACGTTCTGTACGTCGTCCAGCTCATTCAGCATGTCGAGGAATTTGTCGAACAGCGGAATGTCATCGCCTTCCACCACCGTGCTGGTTTTGGGCAGGAACTGGATCTCGTCCACGTCGAATTCAATGCCTTCAAACGCCTGCTCCAGCGCCTGCTTGGCCTTGGCGTATTCGGTGTTGGGGGTGAAGACGGTGATCTTGCCGTCTTCCTGCTCGATGTCGGTGACGTCGACATCCGCTTCCATCAGCGCTTCGAGAACAGACTCTTCGTCCTGGCCCCCAAAAACAAAAATCGCGCAGTGGTCGAACATGTGGGCGACCACGCCCGGGGTGCCGATCTTGCACTTGGTTTTGGTGAAGGCCAGGCGAACGTCGCCAAACGTACGGTTGGGATTGTCGGTGAGGCAGTCGACAATCACCATGCAGTTGCCAGGGCCGTAGCCTTCATAGCGGGCCGGGGCGTAATCTTCACCGGCGCCACCTTTGGCTTTGTCGATGGCTTTCTCGATGACGTGGGAGGGCACTTGGTCTTTCTTGGCCCGCTCAATCAGGCCCCGCAGGGACAGGTTGGCTTGCGGATCGATGCCACCGGATTTGGCGGCCATGTAAATCTCGCGACCGTATTTACTGTACACCTTGGTCTTGGCGGCGGCCGTCTTGGCCATGGATTCTTTGCGGTTCTGGTAGGCTCTGCCCATCTTGTTGCCTCTTGATCTTCGGTAAAAGCCGGAATTTTACTGAAGTCCCGGCCTGTGCGACAGGGCTATTTGGCAGGATCAGGCCATCTTGGGTACTTTGCGCATGCCCCGGCGCAGGGCCTGCTCCAGCGCTGCGCTGACCAGTTTGCCGGAGAAGGGCACCACGTCCTCAAAGGTGATGGTATAGCTGACCTGCGTCTGGCCGTCAGGGGTGTCTTCAAAGCGAATGCGGCCCATGTGATTGCGCACCGGGCTCAGGCTGGTGATGGCGTATTCGATCAGAGTGTCCGGCTCAAAATTGAGCACGGTTTCTTCAAGGCCCAGCGGCCCGATACCGATTTTGCGCACGGAACCGATGCCGTTCGGGTCCGCCTGCAGGCTGTCTTTGACCCGTTTTACCGGCGCGCCCAGTAATTTTCCGAAACGCTGATGGTCTGCAAATACGGCAAAGACCCGACGCCTGGGGATGTCAAAAGTATCATTGATTTTAATGGTGTAGATAGCCATGCCGGAACTCTTGGTCAAAAGGTTTGATACAAGAGTAACCGCTCACGTTGTTCAACAAAAGTCGTAGAACCGGTCAGATGCAAGGTTGGCCTTGGCGGCGAGAGTGGTTATACTCGGGGCCGTCAGAATCAGCCAACTCAGGACGAGTTGCGTCACTTAATACTTCAGGGACCGAAGACATGCCCCAGGCAAGCGGATTGCAGTTCACCGCCCGTATCGGCGAATTTCCCTCGGATCATTTTGCAGTGGTTGGCTTTGCGCTGACCGAGAGCCTCTCTGCGCAGTTTCATGGCCGATTGCAACTGGCCAGCACCGATCCGGACGTGGGCGCCGGTGATATCCTCGAACAGCCGGTAGACCTTGTCGTCTGGCAGGACGGCCAGCCTCTGCGCCGCTTCACTGGCGTTATAAATGAGTTCGTGAGAGGCGACACCGGCCACCGCCGCACCCGCTACGAAGTGGTCATCCAGCCCCCAATGTGGCGCCTGGGCCTGATGCACAACAGCCGCATCTTCCAGAGCCAGAGCACCGACGCCATCGTGCGCACCCTGCTCGAAGAGCGGGGCATCGTCGATTCCGTCTTTGATCTGAAACGCCCTCCGGAAGAACGGGAATACTGCGTCCAGCACCGGGAAACCGATCTGCAGTTCCTTGAGAGACTGGCCGCCGAAGAAGGCTGGCACTACCGCTACCAGCACGGCAGCGTCGAAGGCGATGAGCAACCCGCTCTGATTCTGGCCGACCATCACGGCGACGCCCCCAAACTGGACCCCGTCACCTGCAACACCAGGGCCGGCGGCAGCACCAAACAGCCTTGCGTGTTCCAGTTCGCCTACGAAGAACGGGTCAGAGCCGCTTCCGTGGCCATGAAGGACTACACCTTCAAAAACCCCGCCTACGCCCTGATGCACGAACACAGTGCCGGCAGTCCCAGCCACCGGGAAGATTATCAGCACTACGACTACCCCGGCCGCTACAAGGCCGACGCCAGCGGCCAGCCGTTCACCCAGAGCAGACTCGACGCCCTGAGAAACGACGCCACCGTCGCCAACGGCAAAAGCAACCGTCCGGACTTCACCCCCGGTGCCAAAGTGCAACTGCAGGACCACGACAGCCAGAGCCTGAACCGGGAATGGCTGCTCACCGCTATTACCCACACCGGCAAACAGCCCCAGGCCATGGAAGAAGAGGGTGGCAGCGAACCTACCCGCTACCACAACGACTTCACCGCCATCCCGGCCGATAAAACCTGGCGGCCCCTGTGGGAACACAAACCCATGATGGACGGCCCGCAAATGGCCATCGTCACCGGCCCTGAGGGTGAAGAAATCCACTGCGACCAGTACGGAAGAGTCAAAGTTCGATTCCCCTGGGATAGATACTCCAAGAACGACGAACACAGCAGCGCCTGGCTGCGAGTCGCCCAAGGCTGGGCTGGCGGCCAATACGGTTTTATGGCACTGCCACGAATCGGCCACGAAGTGATTGTGTCCTTTCTGGACGGCGACCCGGACCAGCCCATCATCACGGGACGAACTTACCACGCCACCAACACACCGCCGTACGCGCTGCCGGAACACAAAACCCGAACCACCCTGAAAACCAAAACCCACAAGGGCGAGGGCAGCAACGAACTGCGGTTTGAAGACGAAGCGGACCAGGAACAGATCTACGTTCACGCCCAGAAAGACCTGGA
>DASSWD010000211.1:0-3272 GCA_035705335.1 Marinobacter sp.
CACAACGAGGTGCTGATCGCCCACGACCACCTGCGCATCCAGCCGGATGACCATGTGATCCTGTTCCTGGTGGACAAATCCCGCATCCGTGATGTGGAAAAACTGTTCCAGGTGGGCCTCACCTTTTTCTGATCGTATCTGATTCAAATCAACACTCTGGCGGGTACTTAGAAATGCAGCGCCAGCCAGCGTATAATGCGCGTTTTCAAAATTCCGGAGTGCCCCACAGCCGGGGCACGACACACAGACTGACCAGCAGGCAAGCGTCGTGACAGACAAGGCAACCAACACCTCCGCGCCGGACATCAAGACCTTTCAGGGTCTGATTCTGGCACTGCAGAATTTCTGGGCGCAGCATGGCTGCGTGGTTCTCCAGCCCCTGGACATGGAAGTGGGCGCCGGTACCTTCCACCCGGCCACTTTCCTGCGCTCCATCGGCCCGGAAACCTGGAACTCCGCCTACGTTCAGCCCAGCCGTCGCCCCACCGACGGCCGCTACGGCGAGAACCCGAACCGCCTGCAGCATTACTATCAGTTTCAGGTGGTGTTGAAGCCCTCGCCGGATAACATCCAAGAGCTCTACCTGGATTCCCTGCGCGCCCTGGGCCTGGACCCGCTGGTACACGACATCCGCTTTGTTGAGGACAACTGGGAATCCCCAACGCTGGGCGCCTGGGGCCTGGGCTGGGAAATCTGGCTGAACGGCATGGAAGTCACCCAGTTCACCTACTTCCAGCAGGTGGGCGGCCTGGAATGCTACCCGGTCACCGGCGAGCTGACCTACGGCCTTGAGCGGATCGCCATGTACCTGCAGGGCGTGGACAGCGTGTACGACCTGGTATGGACCAACGGCCCGGACGGCGTGGTGACTTACGGCGACGTGTTCCACCAGCAGGAGGTGGAGATGTCCACCTACAACTTCGAGCACGCCGACACTGAGTTCCTGTTCCACAGCTTTGATGTCTATGAGCGCGAAAGCGCCCGGCTGATCGAAGCCGGCTTGCCTCTGCCCGCCTACGAGCAAGTGCTGAAAGCCTCCCACACCTTCAACCTGCTGGATGCCCGCCACGCCATTTCCGTGACCGAGCGCCAGCGCTTCATCCTGCGGGTTCGCACCCTGGCACGCTCTGTAGCCCAGTCCTACTTCGACAGCCGCCGCAAACTCGGCTTCCCGCTGGCGCCCGAGGCCCTGCGCAAGGAAGTGCTGGCCGCCGCCGAGGCCGCTGACGCCAAGGCCAGCAAGAAGAACGGCAAGCAAGGCAAGAACGCGAAGACACAGGGGAAGGCATGATCATGGCAACACAGGATTTTCTGGTCGAACTGGGCACCGAAGAGCTGCCACCGAAGGCCCTCAAGCCGCTGTCTGACGCCTTCACCCAGGGCATTGCCAAAGGCCTGGAAGAGGCCGGCGTGGCGTTCGGCAAGGTAGAAGCCTTCGCCGCCCCCCGCCGCCTGGCCGTGCGCGTGCGCGACCTGGCCGACGCCCAGCCCGACAAATCGGTCGAGAAGCGGGGCCCGGCCGTTCAGGCCGCCTTTGACGACGCCGGCAACCCGACCCGCGCGCTGACCGGTTTTGCCACCTCACTGGGCATCACGCCAGACCAGCTCGACACCCTGGAAACCGACAAGGGCGCCTGGGTGGTGTACCGCACCGTTGAAAAGGGCAAACCCACCGTGGAACTGATGCCCGAGCTGGTGGAAAAATCCCTGGCCGCGCTGCCGATTCCCAAGCGCATGCGCTGGGGCGCCCACAAAACCGAATTCGTGCGCCCGGTACACTGGCTGATCCTGCTGTTCGGCAACAAAGTGATCGACATGCCGGTGATGAACCTGAAGCCCGGCAACAAAACCCGTGGCCACCGGTTCCATTGCCCGAAAGAGCTGATTGTACCGACCCCGGCCGATTACGAAGTGGTACTGAAGCAGGAAGGCTATGTGCTGGCCGATTTTGCCGAGCGCCGGGAACAGATCCGTGCCGGCGTCACTGCCCTGGCGAAAAATGAAGCCAAGGGCCAGGCCGTCATCGACGAAGACCTGCTGGACGAAGTCACCGCTCTGAACGAATGGCCGGTGCCGCTGATGGGCCGCTTTGAGGAACGCTTCCTGGACGTGCCCGCCGAGGCGCTGATCTCCTCCATGAAGGAGCACCAGAAGTACTTCCACGTGGTGGATTCAAGCAACCACATGCTGCCGCTGTTCATCACTGTGGCGAACCTGGAAAGCAAAGACCCGGCCCAGGTGATCTCCGGTAACGAGAAGGTGATTCGCCCGCGCCTGTCAGACGCCGCCTTCTTCTACGACACCGACCGCAAGACCAAGCTGGAAGACCGCATTGAGGCACTTAAGCCCATTGTGTTCCAGGAAAAGCTGGGCAGCCTGTACGACAAATCCGTGCGGGTGGCCGCGCTGGCCAAGAAGATCGCCGAAGCCATCAACAGCGACACGGCCCTGGCCGAGCGTGCCGCCATGCTGGCCAAGACCGACCTGGTCACCGAAATGGTGCTGGAGTTCACCGACCTGCAGGGCATCATGGGCCAGTATTACGCCGCCAACGACGGCGAACACGCCGACGTGGCCAAGGCCCTGAACGAGCAATACATGCCGCGCTTTGCCGGCGACGACCTGCCCACCACCCTGACCGGCTGCGCCGTCGCCATCGCCGACCGCATTGATTCCCTGGTGGGCCTGTTTGGCATCAACCAGCCGCCATCGGGCACCCGCGACCCGTTCGCCCTGCGCCGGGCGTCGCTGGGTGTGCTGCGCATCATCATCGAGCGGGAACTGCCGCTGGACCTGCAAACCCTTTGTGAATGGGCCGAGCAGAACTTCACCGTGCTGAGCGAACCCAACACCGCCAGCACCGTGGTGGACTACATGCTCGAGCGCTTCCGCGCCCATTACGACGAACAGGGTATCGGCGCCGAAGTGTACCTGGCGGTACACGCCCGCCGCCCAACCCGCCCGCTGGACTTCGACCGTCGCGTAAAAGCGGTGGAAGCCTTCCGTCAACTAGCGGAAGCCCAGGCCCTGGCCGGCGCCAACAAGCGGGTGTCCAACATCCTGACCAAACAGGGTGGCGACCGCATCGGCGAGACAGTGGATAACGCCCTACTGCAGGACGCCGCCGAGAAAACCCTGGCAGCGAAGGTAGACGAGCAGGCGCAGAAAGTGCTGCCACTGTTCGAGCAGGGCGACTACGCCAGCGCCCTGAGCTCCCTGGCCAGCCTGCGCGAGCCGGTAGATGCCTTCTTCGACGACGTGATGGTGATGGC
>DASSWD010000212.1:0-26216 GCA_035705335.1 Marinobacter sp.
GCCGGAGGAAATACCGCTTTCCGAGGTAATGCGGAACAGGCCGATATCGCCGGTGCGGCCCACGTGGGTGCCCCCACACAGTTCCACCGAGTAGCTGTTAGTACCCATGCTCAGCACCCGTACGGTGTCGCCGTACTTCTCGCCGAACAGCGCCATGGCGCCCTTCTCTTTGGCGTGCTCCATGTCGGTGATTTCGGTTTCCACCGGAGTGTTGTCCAGGATCTGTTCGTTCACCTGGCGCTCGATTTCTTTCATCTGCTCCGGGGTAACGGCTTCAAAATGAGAGAAGTCGAACCGCAGCTTATCCGGGTCCACCAGCGAGCCTTTCTGGGTGACATGCTCGCCCAGCACTTTGCGCAATGCAGCATGCAGCAGGTGCGTCGCGGAGTGGTTGCGCTTGGTGCGCTCACGGCGGGCGTGATCGATGCGTGCGTCGACTTCCAGGCCCGGGAACAGCTCACCCTCAATCAGGGTGCCCACGTGCAGGTGGTTGTCGCCTTCTTTACGGGTGTCTGTCACCTGGAAGCGGCCACCGCTCCAGGTCAGCAGGCCGGTGTCGCCTACCTGGCCACCGGATTCGGCGTAGAAAGGCGTGCGCTCCAGTACCACCACACACTCGTCGCCGGCTTCAGCGGTGCGCTCTTCACCGTTGACCAGCACGGTGCGGATCCGCTCGTGGCCGTCGATGTGCTCGTAGCCGGTGAACTCGGTTTTGCCTTCGATGTTCAGGCCGGCGGCGTTGTAGTCGATGCCAAATTTGCTGGCCGCCCGGGCACGGTCGCGCTGGGCTTCCATGGCTTTCTCATAGCCCTCGTAATCCAGAGTCAGGCCACGCTCACGGGCGATGTCGTTGGTCAGGTCCACCGGGAAACCGTAGGTGTCATACAGGGTGAACACGGTCTCGCCCGGAATTTCGGTGCCCTTGAGTTCGGCAATGTCCTGCTCCAGCAGGCGCAGGCCCTTATCAAGCGTTTTTGCAAACTGCTCTTCTTCCTGCAGCAGTACTTTTTCAATCTGCTTGCGGCTGCTGACCAGCTGCGGGAAGGCTTCGCCCATCAACTCAACCAGTGCACCGGTGAGCTTGTAGAAAAACGGCTCACTGGCGCCCAGCTTGTTGCCATGGCGGGCGGCCCGGCGAATGATCCGACGCAGCACGAAGCCGCGGCCTTCGTTGGATGGCATCACGCCATCGGCAATCAGGAAAGCGCAGGAACGGATGTGATCCGCGACAACCCGCAGTGACGCCTCAGTCGTTGCAGCGCCACCGAGAATCTCGGAGGCGACCTTCAGCAGATCCTGGAACAGGTCGATCTCATAGTTGCTGTGCACGCCCTGCAAAACAGCAGCAATGCGTTCCAGCCCCATACCGGTATCCACGGACGGCTTCGGCAATTTCATCATTTCGCCGTCTGCGGTGCGGTTGAACTGCATGAACACCACGTTCCAGATCTCGATGTAGCGGTCACCGTCTTCCTCCGGGCTGCCGGGGGGGCCACCGGCCACGTCCGGGCCGTGGTCGAAGAAGATTTCAGTGCAGGGACCGCAGGGGCCAGTGTCGCCCATCTGCCAGAAGTTGTCGGACGCATAGCGGGCGCCTTTATTATCGCCAATGCGGACAATGCGTTCCGTTGGCACGCCGATTTCCTTGTTCCAGATATCGTAGGCTTCGTCGTCTTCGGCGTAGACCGTCACCCACAGTTTCTCAACGGGCAGGTTCAGCCACTGGTCGCCGGTCAGGAAGGTCCAGGCAAAGTTGATCGCTTCGCGCTTGAAGTAATCGCCAAAACTGAAGTTACCCAGCATCTCGAAGAAGGTGTGGTGGCGCGCGGTGTAACCCACGTTTTCCAGGTCGTTGTGCTTGCCGCCAGCCCGCACGCATTTCTGGGAACTGGTCGCCCGGGTGTAGTCGCGCTCTTCGCGGCCAAGAAACGCGTCCTTGAACTGGTTCATTCCCGCGTTGGTGAACAGCAGGGTTGGGTCATCAGACGGAACCAGTGAACTGCTCGGCACAATCGTGTGCCCCTGCTGCCGGAAATACTCGAGAAACGCCTGTCGCAACTCTGCGGTCTTCATAGCCCTTTGATACCTTTCAGGAAAATCACCGACCCAGGTCATCGGATCGGCGATTGAAGTCGAATACTTACATGCGTGTGCAAATCCGCTACTCTAGCACACGCCGAGATCAGGAAAAACGTGAAACCTCACAGGAGAACCCATGCCACGCCGCTTCCACAACGCCGAGGAACTGCTGCCACCCGCCACCGGATTGAAGCGCGCGCTGGCCATCACGTACGATGGGCTGATCTGCATTGCGGTGCTGCTGGTAACCACCTGGCTGTATACGCTGGTGGCAGGCTGGCTGACCGGTTGGGAAAAGTATGAGCAGATGGCCGAAGCGGGCGAGTTGTCCGGCGACCCGCGGCTCACGTTCGTGCTGTTTCTGACGCTTTACATCTTCTTTGCCTACTTCTGGACCCGCCTGGGGCAAACCCTGGGCATGCAGGTGTGGCGCGTGCGGATTGAGAACCTGGACGGAACCTCCGTCAGCTGGACCCAGGCCCTGCTCCGTTATGGCACCGCGGCCGCCGTGGTATTCATCACCATGCTGGCCGCTTACTATCTGGGGCCGCTCACCTACCTGCTGTCCGTGCCCGCGGTCATCGCGCTCTTCTATCCGGTCAATGGCCTGTCACTGACCGACCGCCTCTCAGACAGCGTGGTGGTTGAGGTGCCCAAACCGGTGAAACAGCCTTGAACGGGTGAAGCGCCGCCCTAGCCGGCCCGCCGCATCAATACCGCACCCACAATCCCGTTGACAATGATCGGTGCCAGCACGGCAATCATCGGATTGAAACCATACACCATGCTCATTGGCCCAAGCAGATCCTGCATGTACTTGAACAGCAGCCCCACCAGCAGGCCGGTAAACACCCGGAAGCCCATGGTCACCGAACGCAGCGGTCCGAACACGAAGGAAATGGCAACCAACACCATCACGGCGGTGCCCAGAGGCATCAGCGCCTTCTTCCAGAACGCCAGCCAGTACGGCGTCGCGTTCAGACCCTGCTCCCCCAGATAGGATGCGTAGGTGAACAGACCGGTCATGGACAGGTTCTCGGGTTTCACGATAAGCACACTGAGCACACCCGGCGACAGGCCGGTCTCCCAGCGCAGGCGGGCGCTCTGGTTCCGTACCGTGCGGTCCTCCTCAATGGTGGTTGAGGTAACGTCCTCCAGCAGCCAGTGATCTCCCTGGTAAATAGCCCGCCGGGCAAAACTGGCCACCTTTAATTGCCGCTGATCGTCAAACTGGAACAGGGATACCCCGTGCAGCACGCCATTGGGCTGCACCGCATTGAGATGGATAAAGGTGTTGCCTTCCCGGTGCCAGACACCCTGGGCAGACGCCACATTGCTGCCGGCACCCAGGGCAACGGCTTTTTCGCTCTGCGCAATTCGCTCGGTATACGGTGCCACGTATTCACCAATCGCCACACCAAGCATCACCACCACCAGGGCAGGCTTCATGGCGGACCAGGTAATTCGTTTCAACGAGACACCGGCGGCACGTATCACCGTCAGCTCCGACGAACTGGCCATCGCACCCAGCCCCACCAGGCACCCCATGAACGCACCCAGAGGCAGGTAATCGTAGATGCGCCGGGGCAACGTCAGAAACACGAACCAGAGCGCCTGCAGGGTTTGATAGTCGTTGCGGGTGTCTTCCAGTTCGGCAATAAAGGCAAAGATCACATCCAGCGACAGCACCACCACCATCACCAGCAACATGGCCCCGCCCACCGTGCGCATGACATAGCCATCGATTTTATGCATGGGCGCGGACCTCCCTTTCCAGTCGGCGCCGGTGCAGCCAGGCGGGCCCGAACTGCAGCCACAACCCGAGCGCCAGGAAAATCCCGTGCACCCAGAGCATGCCGATCCACTCCGGCACCTTGCCATCAGCCAGCGCGTCCCGGGCCACAATCAGCAAGCCAAGATAGGTGATGTACACCAGCATGGCCGGCAGCAAGTGAAAAAAACGGCCCTGGCGGGGATTGACCCGGCTCAGCCGAACCGCCAGCAGGGTGACAATCGGCACAATCAGCGGCAACGAGAAGCGCCAGTGCAACAACGCGCGGTCTTCCGGATTGTCGGACTGCCACAGCGCCCGCGTACTCAGGCCCTCTTCCAGCTCACGACCGCCGGTTTCACCACTGACTACCTTCAGCCCGTAGGCTTCAAACTCCGTAACGTTATAGTCGAGCTGGCCCGGCGTGCCCTGGAAGCGGCCCCCTTCCTCGAGAATCAGAAAGCGGCTGCCGGTTTCCTCATCAATTAACTGGGACCCGGTTTCTGCGGTGATCAGCGTGATGCCCTCGCCGTCCTGGTCATACTCGGCGATGAACACGCCCTGCAACTGGCGCTTGTCGTCACTCAGGGATTCGGTGTAAGTCACCCGGCTGCCGGAGGTAAAATCCTGAAACCGCCCCGGCGCCAGCATCTCGAATTCGGTTGCCTTGCGCTGTTCATTGAAAATCTGCTCCACCTGCTTCATGCCCCAGGGCGATACAAACAGGCTCATGGCGCCCACTACCAGCATAACCGGGACGCAGCCAATCAGGGTTTTGGTGAGCAGTTCCCGGTCGCTGACACCACAGGCCGAGAGCACGGTCATCTCGCTTTCCAGATACATCCGCCCATAGGCCAGCAGGATGCCGATGAACAGCCCTAGCGGCAGAATCAGCTCCAGAAACCCGGGAAAACGGTAGGCCATGATTGAAAACAGCACATCGGCCGCCAGATCGCCCTCCGCCGCCTCCGCCAGATACTTGATAAAACGCCCGCTCATGAACACCAGCAACAGAACGCTGGACACGGCCAGCATGCTGACCATGACCTGACGGATGAGATAGCGGAAAACGATCGTCAAATCAGCCTCTCTGGTGGCGCGCGAACGAAACATGGAGGATACAGGGAACAGCGCGTATTCTAAGTAACCTAGCCCACGAATGACAGCACGGGGTCCAAACCGTAAACCGATGGTAACCCTTATCGGACAACGCTTGATAAATCCGCCGTTTACCCCAATCTTTGGGAACATGCGAATCGTACATACGGCCAGATGGCCCAGCCACCCGTTTACCACAGACAGGAGTTGCCATGAATTTCAGCCTCAACAGCAAAACCCTGAACACCACCAAAGCCGACTGCCTGGTTGTTGCCCTGCCGGAAAAAGGCGCCTGGCCCGCCAGCACCGCCGCTGCAGACGAGGCACTCGGGGGGCTGATCAAACAACTTGAAATAACCGGCGACATCTCCGGCAAAAACGCCAGCGTGAACAGCGCCCCGCTGATCGACCAGCCCTGGCAACGGCTGATTGTGGTTGGCACGGGCAAAGACAGCGACCGCACCGCCGCCAGCTACCGCAAGGCCGCCGCTGCCGCCATCAACGCGCTGAAAGACGGCCCCTCCAAGAGCGCCCTGCTGGCCATTGCCGATACATCGCTGGCCAGTGAGGATACCGCCACCGCCGAAGCCAACCGCCTGAACCTCATCGGCCGCCTGCTGGAAGACCAGCTGTACACCTTCACCGAGTTCAAGAGCGAAAAGCCGGCCGAACGCAAACTGAAGAAAGTCGCCGTTCAGGCCTCCGGCACCGGTAAAGCCCTTAAAGATGCCTTCAATCTGGGCCTGTCCACGGGCCGGGGCATGAACTTGACCAAAGACCTGGGCAACACCCCACCCAACATCTGCCACCCGGTATGGCTGGCCGAGCGCGCCCAGGCGCTGTCCAAGGAATACGATTGCATCCAGACCGAAGTGCTGGACGAAAAGCAGATGGAAAAGCTGGGCATGAACACCATCCTGGCGGTCGGTAAAGGCTCCACGCAGCCACCACGCCTGATCGTGATGGAATACCGGGGCGCTAAAACCAAAGACAAACCCTACGTTCTGGTGGGCAAAGGCATCACCTTCGACACCGGTGGTATCAGCCTCAAGCCCGGCGAGGCCATGGACGAAATGAAGTACGACATGGGCGGCTCCGCCTCCGTGTTCGGCACCATGAAAGTCCTCGCTGAAACCAGACCCAAAATCAACGTGGTCGCCGTCATCGCCGCCGCCGAAAACATGCCGGACGGCGGTGCCTCCCGCCCGGGCGACATCATCAAGACCCTGAGCGGCATGACCGTCGAAATCCTCAACACCGATGCCGAAGGCCGCCTGGTGCTGTGCGACGCCCTCACTTACGTCAAGAAGTTCAATCCCGCCGCCGTTGTCGACATGGCCACCCTCACCGGTGCCTGCATCATCGCCCTGGGTAACCATGCTTCCGGGCTGCTGTCCAACAACGACGGCCTGGCCAACGAACTGCTCGCCGCCGGCGAACGCACCGGCGACCGCGCCTGGCGCCTGCCCCTGTGGGACGAGTACCAAAGCCAGCTCGACAGCAACTTCGCCGACATGGCCAACATTGGCGGCCGCCCCGCAGGCACCATCACCGCCGCCTGCTTCCTGAGCCGGTTCGCCAAAGACTACCCCTGGGCTCACCTGGACATCGCCGGCACCGCCTGGCTCTCCGGCAAAGCCAAAGGCGCCACCGGACGCCCGGTACCCCTGCTGGTCGACTACCTGATGACCCATGCAGGATAAGCCAACCAACCCACCGGAAACCGGCAGCAACGCTGCCGGCCCTTCCGGGGCTGAAGACCAGAACCAGCGCTACTGGTTCCACATCCTCGCCCAACCCAATCCCACTGCCCGCCACCTCCACGCCGCCAAACTCGTGGACAAAGCCTGGCAGCAGGGCGACCGCGTGTGCGTGTTGTGCGACAACCTGGAACAAGCCGAAGAACTCGACAGCCTATTGTGGAACCTAACCCCAGAGGCCTTCATTCCCCATAGCATCTGCGACGACCCAGCCACCCCCTGCACCGACCCCGTCGGCATTCTGCTATGCCCGCCGGTCGCCACCGACTGGGACACCGTCATCATCCTCTCAGCGCAACTACCGAAAGACGCCGGCCAATACCGACGCCTGGCGCTGGTTGCCCACAACGACAACGCCGTTCTCAACCAGGCCAGGGGCCATTACAAACAGCTCCGATCGATGGGCATAGAAGCCAAAGTCCACGACATGCGAAAGCGCTAGGCGTTCGCCGCAACCAAACCGACCATGTATAATCGATGCCCTTAAATTTCCCTTTGCAGATCAACCAAAACGGTCACACCAAATCCCATGGAAAAAACCTACCAGCCAGAAAACATCGAGCGCCAGTGGTACGAAAACTGGGAAAACAAAGGCTATTTCCGACCCAGCGGTGAAGGCGACTCCTACAGCATCGCCATCCCGCCACCCAACGTGACCGGCAGCCTGCACATGGGCCACGCCTTCCAGCACACCATCATGGACACCCTCACGCGCTTCAAGCGCATGCAAGGCCGGAACACCCTCTGGACCGTCGGCACCGACCATGCCGGCATTGCCACCCAGATGGTCGTCGAGCGCAAACTGGCCGCCGAAGAAGGCAAAACCCGCCACGACCTGGGCCGGGACGAATTCATCAAACGCATCTGGGACTGGAAAGAGCACTCCGGCGGCACCATCACCCGCCAGATCCGCCGCCTCGGCAACTCCGTGGATTGGGACAACGAACGCTTCACCATGGACGACGGCTTCTACAAAGCCGTTCAAGAAGTGTTCATCCGCCTGTACGACGAAGGCCTGGTTTACCGCGGCAAACGGCTGGTCAACTGGGACCCGAAACTGCACACCGCCATCTCCGATCTGGAAGTCGAGAACAAGGAAGAAAAGGGCTTCTTCTGGCATCTGCGCTACCCGCTGGCAGACGGCCAGAAAACCAAAGACGGCAAAGATTATCTGATCGTCGCCACCACCCGCCCGGAAACCATGCTCGGGGACACCGCCGTTGCCGTACACCCGGACGATGAGCGCTACCAGCACCTGATCGGCCAGCACGTGCTGCTGCCAATGGTAAACCGCCGAATCCCCATCGTGGCCGACCACCACGCCGACCCGGAGAAAGGCTCCGGCTGCGTGAAAATCACGCCCGCCCACGACTTCAACGACTACGCCGTGGGCAAACGCAACCACCTGGCCATGATCAACGTGATGACCCAGGATGCCAACATCCGGGCCATCGCTGAAGTGTTCAACGCTGACGGTACCGAGAACACCGAGATTGACGGCACCCTGCCCGCCGCCTACGCCGGCCTGACCCGGGAAGCCGCCCGCAAGCAGATCGTGGCGGATATGGAAGCCGCCGGCCTGGTCGAAAAAATCGAAGACCACGTACTGAGCGTGCCCCGGGGCGACCGCTCCGGCCTGATCATCGAGCCCATGCTGACAGACCAGTGGTTCGCCGATGCCAAGACCCTGGCCAAGCCCGCGATTGAAGCGGTCGAAGACGGCCGTATCCAGTTCGTGCCCAAGCAGTACGAGAACATGTACTTCGCCTGGATGCGCGACATCCAGGACTGGTGCATCTCCCGCCAGCTCTGGTGGGGACACCGTATTCCGGCCTGGTACGACGCCGAAGGCAATATCTACGTCGGCCGCAGCGAAGACGAAGTGCGCCAGAAGCACAACCTGGCGGCGAGCCTGGCACTGAAACAGGACGACGACGTGCTGGACACCTGGTTCAGCTCCGCCCTGTGGACCTTCGGCACTCTGGGCTGGCCGGAAATCACCGAGCGCCTGAAAACCTTCCACCCCACAGATGTACTGGTGACCGGTTTCGACATCATCTTCTTCTGGGTGGCCCGGATGATCATGATGACCATGCACTTTATGAAAGACGAAGACGGCACCCCGCAGGTACCGTTCAAAACCGTCTACGTGACCGGCCTGATCCGGGACGAGCATGGCGACAAGATGTCCAAATCCAAGGGCAACGTGATCGACCCGCTGGACATGATCGACGGCATCAGCCTGCCGGACCTGCTGGAGAAGCGCACCGGCAACCTGATGCAGCCGAAGCTGGCCGAAAAAATCGGCAAGCGCACCGAGAAGGAATTCCCGGAAGGCATCGCCGCCCACGGTACCGACGCCCTTCGCTTCACCCTGGCGGCCATGGCTACCACTGGCCGGGATATCAACTGGGACATGAAGCGCCTGGAAGGCTACCGCAACTTCTGCAACAAGCTCTGGAACGCCGCCCGCTATGTGTTGATGAACACCGAAGGCGAAGACTGCGGCGTCAACGACGAGCCGGTGGCATTGTCCCTGGCAGATCGCTGGATCATCGGTGAACTGCAGGACTGCGAGCAGGAAGTGATTCGCCATCTGGACCAGTACCGGTTCGACCTGGCCGCTTACGCCCTGTACGAATTCATCTGGAACGAATACTGCGACTGGTATCTGGAACTGTCCAAGCCGGCGCTGAACGACGACAACGCCAGCGCCGAAGCCAAGCGCGGCACCCGCCGCACCCTGGTGCGTGTGCTGGAAGCCGTGCTGCGCCTAGCTCACCCGATCATGCCCTTCATCACCGAGGAAATCTGGCAGCGCATCGCCCCGCTGGCCGGCAAACAGGGCGACAGCATCATGTTACAGCCCTACCCGCAGCCGGACGCCAGCAAACAGGACGCCGCCGTCGCGGCCGATATCGAATGGCTGAAAGGCGTGATTGTCGCCGTGCGCAATATCCGGGGCGAAATGAACATCTCCCCGGGCAAGCCTGTGCCGGTGCTTCTCAAAGGCGGCAACGCTGACGATCAGCGCCGCCTGAACGACAATCGCCAGTTCCTGATGTCGCTGGCCAAACTTGAGAGCCTGGAGTGGTTCGAGGGCGGCAAAGCGCCCATGAGCGCCACCCAGCTGGTGGGCGAAATGGAAGTGCTGGTACCCATGGCCGGGCTGATCGACAAAGACGCCGAACTGAAGCGCCTGGACAAGGAACTGGATCGGCTGAACAAGGAAATCGGCCGCCTCGAAGGCAAGCTGAACAACGAGAAGTTCACCGCCAAGGCGCCGGCCGACGTGGTGGAGAAAGAAAAAGAAAAGCTGCGGGATGCCCAGGGCAGCCAGCAGCGTCTCAGCGCCCAGCGGGCAGACATTGAGGCCATGTAAGCCGTGATTGCGATTCTGGGTGCCGGCTCCCTGGGCCGGCTCTGGGCCGCATCCCTTCCCCCCGGGCAGGTGTCGTTTGTGCCTCGCCCGAGTACAGAACGCTTTGCTCTGAACCCGCCGGTATGTTACCGGTTTCAGACGGCTGACGGCTCCGCACGAAACGTTGCCGTACCCTGGCTGTCGCAGGACCACACCCCGACCCTCTGCCTGGTGACCACCAAAGCCGGTGACACACTGAACGCGCTGGCACCGGTTTTGCCGCAACTACCTGGCACCTGCCCGATCGTGCTGTTCCAGAATGGCCTGGGCAGTCAGCAACAGGTAGCCGGTCGCTGGCCGGATCGCCCCATTCTGGCCGCAACGACCACCGACGGCGCCAACCGTCCTGAGCCAGACGCTCTAGTCCACGCCGGTCGTGGTGAGACCTGGGTCGGCCCGCTCACGAAAAGCGCTCAACCGGCGCTGGGCGGCGTTGTCGAGGCCCTTTGCGAGAGCGGCCTCCGTGTTCAGGGCACGTCAGACATCCTGCCCCGGCTCTGGCAGAAACTGATTGTTAACGCCGGCATTAACCCGATTACTGCCCTGCTGGACTGCCCGAACGGCGCCATCCTGGATGCACCTTTCTACCAGCGATGGATTCATCCGCTGTGTCTTGAGCTCAGCGCCCTGCTGCGGGCAGCCGGTCAACCGGCACAAAACGCCGAGACCCTGCAGGCGCGGATCGAAGCCATCGCCCGGGCAACCGCCGCCAACACATCCTCCATGCGCGCCGACGTTATGGCAGGGCGGCAGACCGAAATCGACTTTATCAACGGGTATCTGGTCAGGCTTGGCCAGCAACTCGGTATCGACACACCAGTGAACCGAATGCTCACCGAGCGGGTACAACAACTGACCTCATGAACCACTGACCACAGTCACACAACGGGAGCAAGACCCATGGGCAACCGCCTATCCAAAATCTACACCCGCACCGGCGATGATGGCTCCACCGGCCTGGCCGACGGCAACCGTATTGCCAAGAACGCCCAGCGGGTTGAAGCCATGGGCACTGCCGACGAGCTCAATTGCCACATCGGCGTGCTAATCGAGAGCCTGCCGAAAGACGACGCCCTGATCGAAGTTCTCCGCCGCATTCAGCACCATCTGTTCGACCTGGGGGGCGAGTTCGCCATCCCCGGCAGCCGGGTGATCGGCGATGATCACATCTCCTGGCTCGAAGACACCCTGGATCACCACAACGCGGACCTGCCGCCGCTCAAGAATTTCGTGCTGCCCGGCGGCTCGGTTGCCGCAGCCCACTGCCACATGGCGCGTGCGGTCTGCCGCCGCGCAGAACGTGTGGTGGTGGCCCTGGGTCACGAGGACTCCATCAACACCGCCTCCCGCCATTACCTGAACCGGTTGTCCGATCTGCTGTTCGTGATCGCCCGCATCCTGGCGCGCCGAAACGGCGGCGAGGAGATTCTGTGGGAGCAAAAAAAATCCGGCCTCTGAGGGCCGGATTCTTCATTGCTGCGCTCTGATCGATCAGACCTTGAAGGCCTCCACGAGGCGCTGCAGGGAGGCCGTTAACTCAGACATCTGCCTGGATGACGCCAAGGTCTGATCGGCGTTGGCGGCGGTCTCGCGGCCGACCCCGCCGATTCTGGCGACGTTATCGTTGACGTTGTTGGCCACCGCCGATTGCTCTTCTGCGGCCTGGGCAATCTGATGACTCATGTCGACGATGGTCGAGATCCCCTCGGCAATTCTATCCAGAGCCTCGGTCACCTCACCGGATTTCTGAACGGTTTTCTCAGTCGCATCATGGCTTGAGGTCATCGCCTGAACCGCCTGTTTCACCCCACCCTGCAGCCGGGAAATCATGCCTTCGATCTCCTCGGTGGATTTGTGGGTGCGCTGGGACAGTGACCTCACCTCATCCGCCACCACCGCAAAGCCGCGACCCTGCTCACCGGCACGGGCTGCCTCAATCGCCGCGTTCAGTGCCAGCAGGTTGGTCTGCCCTGCAATGGCTTTGATCTCCACCAACACCTGGCTGATGTTGTTGCTGTCGGCGCTGACCCGGTTGATCACACCCACCGCGCCGGCGATTTCCGTGGCCAGGCGATTGATGGTCGCCACGGTATCGGCCACGATCTGCCGACCGGTTTCGGTGGCCTGTTCAGCGGTGCGGGCGCTGTCGGCGACCCGGTGCGCGCTCTCGGTTACCTCACCCACCGCTTCGACCATCTGGCCCATGGCCTCGTTGATCTGATCGGTTTCATCTTTCTGTCGGGCCGCCGCCTCACTGTTGGCCCTGGCGGTGTCCGTGACCCGGGTGGCCTGTTTGTCCACCTCCGCCGTGGTTGAGCTGACCGAGCGGATCAACACCGCCATCCGGTCGGTCATGTTGTTGAATTCGGAGGTCAGCTCGCCCAGCTCATCCCGATTATTCAGCTCGATATGCGTGGTCATGTCCCCTGCGGCCACACTGCGTGCCGCCCGGCTGAACCGATTGATGGCAATGCGCACTGAGACAAAGAAACCGATATACAGGTAAACCACCACCAGCATCACAACGATCAGGGCGACAACGATCAAGGTGCGTTGGCGGGTTTCTGAATCCAGCCGTGATTCCAGGTTGGAAGAGATCACGCTGAATACATGATCATTGAGCGCGTCGTAGTGCGCGAGCTGTTCAAGAACCCGTTGGTCAAACTCCGGCCACGGCATCTCGAGGCGCATTGGCGTAATAACCTTCAGTTCGAGTTCATCCCGAATCGCGATCAGGCTGTCATCCACCGATTCCACAACACCCGAGGCGCTACGCAATGCAGGAGAGGTTTCCAGGGCAACGGCGAGCGCCGGTGACAACAGCGAACTACCGTTGGTCAGGCGGTCATAAATCTCGTTCAGTACCTCGCTCAAGCTGTAGCCAACCTGGCCTTCAACCAATGCAAACATTCCGTAGGAACGGGCCCGACCCAGAACGGATCGCGCCTCTGGCAAAGCGGAACGTATCAGGCCCAGCAACAACTGGTTCTCACGGGAAGCATTCTGCCCCAGCCCGGAGATCTCGATAGTGGACGGTAGCAGCGCCAGGGTTTTCTGCACGAATTCATGGTACAGCTGGAACTGCGGGTCGATGTTGCCCTGATAGTTGGTGTCGCTCTTCAGGGCGCTCCACTCGTCCTTCAAAGCAACCACTTGCTGTTGCCAGGTACCGGACTCATCAAACGAGCGCTGCGGCTCTGCCAGCTCAGCGAGAAGGCGACTGATCTCCTGTGCGGCGGCATCGGCTTTTGCCTCCAGCCCGGGCTCCTGTTTGAGAACCGCCGGCGCCTGGTAATCGCGGTAATCCACCGCGGCCACAAACAGTTCCTTGACCTTCTGCAGTTCCTGCAAACCCTCAACACCGCGATTCATGGTCTGCACCGACTGGTTCAGACCGGAAATCACCAGCCATGACAGTGCAATGATCGGCAACAGGAACAGCACGCTGATCAAGCTGAACTTGTACAGCATCGGCAGCCGGTTCATCAGGGTGACAGCGGGGTTGATCAGAACGTTCACGGTGACCTCACGGTGGATCGCGCTTTCGCTTTAACGAAACGTTTTATTGTTCTCAGGAATTATCGGCGAAGGTCACGGAAACTTAATCACTATTAAGTAGTATTCTGTAAGCAGAATTCGGCTGACAGTCTGCCAACCACGGGTTACAGAACGCCAGCAATCACTAACAAAGCCGCTGCGCAGATCCACACCAGCATGCTGCGATTGAGCAGGTCCCGGATCGCCGTCAGGCTGCGCCCGCCAAACGACGGCCACTCGTCAGGATGAAGTGTTGAGAAACGCCGAGGGTCCAGGGCATAGCCGGTCAAAGACCCATTGGCCGCCACGCTCAACACAAAAGGCACCGACTTACCGAACCCCGGCAGCACCCGCTTGATGTCCCGGGACCAGCCCGCCAGATCCCCGGCCAGACCGAAGGTACAGGCCAGCAGGCGCACCGGCAGCCAGGCCGCCAGATTGGCCCAGCGCCGGAACCCGGGCCGGGCGCCGGCCTGGGGCCAGTGGTCAGCCAATGCCACCAGCCCACGGGCCAGAAATGCCAGAGCAATGCCACCGGCGAAGTACCAGAACGCCACCAGGAAAAACCGCTCGAAGACAGATGTCATCAGGGTTCTGGAAAGGGTGAGGTGCATCGCTTCTGGAGATAAGGCGGCGCCGCGCTCCTCAGCTGGCAACTGCTGTTCAATGTGCCGCCACGCGGCCTGCATATCACCCCGATGCCAGGCGTCCGAGTAGAGTGCCAATGGCACTTTCCAGCCGGGTGCGCCCATCAGGCCGACCAGAACAAACACCTCCAGCGGGAACAGGGCGGCGCGCAGGCCCCAGGCGCCCGCCAGATACACCAGCAATGCCAGCGCCAGTGCCGGTATCACCACTTTGATGACACCACCCCGCAGCGAGGTTTCCTCGCCGGCTCCGGCCACAGCGTAGCGCTGGAACCAGACACGCCACAGCCGGTCACCGGAGAGCCGATTACCGCTGTCCAGACGGCGGCGAATCACATAGGCCAGCAGAAACGCGACCAGAGTCATCGGGCGTCCTCATTCATGGTACGAATGTGCTGATCGAACAGCTTGTAGAACAGGGACCAGTCGAATGACTCTCCCGGATCGGTCTTGCGCCCGGGGGCGATGTCGCAGTGGCCTGCCACCCGGTCACGGTTGATGGCAGGCCAGGCCAGGGTGATCCATGTCGCCAGGCTGGCCAGGGTGTCATATTGCTCAGCGGTGTAGGGCATGTCATCGGCGCCCTCGAGTTCGATACCGATGGAGAAGTCGTTGCATTCCTCCTGCCCCTGGAAACACGAGCGGCCCGCGTGCCAGGCCCGGTCCAGGCAACTGACAAACTGCACAACGGAGCCGTCGCGCCGGATCAGCGCATGGGCCGACACCCGCATGTCTGCGATGGTCTCGAAATAGGGATGGTCTGACCGGTCGAGACAGTTCTGAAAAAAGCGCTCGATGTGCGGGCCGCCGAACTGCCCTGGCGGCAGGCTGATGCTGTGCACCACCAACAGCGATATGTCAGCGCCATCCGGGCGCGGGCCAAAGTTGGGGGACGGACACCACCGGGCACCCGGCAGGCGGCCGGTCAGCCTCAGTTTTTCTGCCATCAGGTTGCCGTCAGGCTGTCGGGTATGGGACAAGGCGCTTCCAGATTCGTGAGGGACGTCCGAGCCCCAGATTGAATCACAAAGCCATACAGGATGTCATGCACCCAGGCCCTCCAGGGCCGGGGTGCAAGGTTGGAGGTTCGCCGCGAGAGGCCCGCCAGGCTCTCAGTCCCTGCGGCTGTTGCGCAGATTGTCGATAATGGATTCCAGCGCCCGATCGAAGATCAGGCCATCGTCCAGCAGGGTGATTTCGCTGTCTTCCATGGCGAGGGCCAGGTCATCGCGGTGGAATTCCGCCACCTTGGCGCCGCTGCGATTAACGAAGATGTACTTGCCGGTGGCTTTGATAAACGCCGCCAGTTTGCACCGTACACGGGTTTCGTCACGGGACAGCTCTACCCAGGAACCCACGCGCAACTGGTCAGCCCTGGCCAGCCAGGATGCCCCTGCTGCCCTGACCTCGGCCTGCTCGGAAGGCGCTTCGGCACTGACACTCACCGGCTCATCGGTGTTGCCATCGGCCACGGACGTTTTGGCCTCGACCGGAGTCGATTCCGGGGCTGCCTGTTCCGGGGTCAGCGCAACGGGCTCGGCAACCACCTGAGCAGGCTCCTCAACCGCTGGCGGCTCTGCCTCCGTGGCTGGCTGCGGCGCCTCCGCTTTCATCCCGGTTGCCTCTCCCGGTAACGGCCTGGCAACCGGTGCCGTTACCAGTTTCTGGAACACGTCCACATGGGCCAGTTCCAGATCGCGAATCGCGGCATCGGTGGCAAACGGGTCCCAGGAAATGTCCTGCAGGCCCCCACGAAGCTCTTCGACCACCTCAGGGATGGCTTTCAAAAGCTCCGTGCGACTGGTCGCAGAGACTGGCCGGGGATCGACCGTCCAGACCAGCTGGCCCGTCAGTCTGCGGGCTGCCTGCCAGTTTTCACTTTCTTCGCCCTGGCGCAGAGCGACCCATTGCAGGTATCGGGTCCAGGGTTCTTTCAACAGTTGCAGAACTGGCTCTGGCAGGTCATGACCAGCCACTTCCTGTTCCACCACCTCGTTGGCCAGTTGCGCAGCGCGCTCCTGCCGGGCCCGTCCCTCTTCCGCATCCCGAAGGCGCTGTTCAACCAGTTCCCGGCGACGACGGTCCAGGTCCATGAAATGACCGAAGTCCGCCAGCAATTCCTCAAACAGGGCAACGCCTTCGGTGAATTCGTTCAGTACACGGTCGACTACGTTCTCGATTTTCTCCCGCAGGGGATCACGGGCCCCTGCGCGTTTTTCACTCCAGCCAATGCCAGCCAGCGCCAGTTCGTTCAGCAGTTTGCGAACCGGATGGCCGCCGCGATTAAAGAAATTACGGTCACTCAGAGCCACTTTCAGCACAGGGATCTGCAAGCGCCCGATCAGCGCCTTCATCACCGGATGCAGCTGCCGATCTTCAAGAATGAAATCAAACAGCATGGACACCAGGTTGATCACATCACTGTCAACCTGGGCCAACGCGCGTCGGCGGCCGTCCGTGCTCTGGAAAATTGGCTGCAGTTGCTGGCGCAGGGGAACGACCTGATAGTGACCGCTGTCCTGACACGCATCGCGGGCAACTGCCTGAAGTTGATTCAGTTGACTCATCAGTTGGCCGCTGCCGAGGACAGCGCCGCCACCTGAGGAATCGAAAACACCGCCAGAGGTCTGGCCCTGATGCAACAGGGCACTCAGTTCGGTAAACGTGGCGGAGGCGCCAGAATACTCCTGCGCCGTCTCAACGCAGTTGGACTGGCCTGCCGGATGGGCGGTCGGCGACATCGGGGATGAGCGGCCGGACGACCTGGCCTGGCCAACCGGTGCGCGCTTCATGTCCGGCAGCACGCCTTCATCCACCAGAGCGCGGTTGCAGTCCTGGTAAAAATCACCCAGTTTGTCGACCAGCAGCTTTTCAAACAGTTTGAGCACGACCAGCTTGGCGCGAATATCGATATCCAGGTCGGCACAGGATTCCGAGATACCCGCCGCCAGAACCTCCGGGCTCAATGGCATCTGTTCGTCAGCAAGGCTGAGATTCGGTACCAGATGGCGAACCCGGGCAGCCAACATGCGCACGGGTGCCTGATAGCGGTTGCGCAGGCGGTTCGTCAGATTATCGATGGCCACCTGCTGTTCCAGATCGGCATGATCAACCAGGCTCAGGGCGTCCTGATCGATTTCTTCCAAAGAGCTACTGGACCGGCCAGGCCTGAAACGGCCGATGTCATTGAACGCTTGGCTGACGTATTGCAACACGGACACCGTCATTGACTTGCGGCGCAACCGCAGCTCCCGCATGGCGTCAAAATAGGCAGTCTGGTCCTGGTTGGAGGCAGCACGGTCGGCCAGCGCGAACAATGCGTCATCCGCCTGGTCAAAAAATGTCCCCAGTACACTTTTCAGTGACTGACCGGAAACGTCACGCAGCCTGACCAACGCGGAGGGCAGCGAAAACCTGTCCACCGGTTTCTGGCCGGAAAGACGGACAACTTTGCTGTCGTTTGCCATCGAATGGCTCCCCAAAGGTCAACGAATCGGATTCAGACTATTGCTTACGTACATGATAGGGCCGTTGGTTGTCACCTTGTGTCAGAATTTGTCACCTTTTGTGTATCGGCGACCTGTGTCACAGTTTAGCCTGCGCAGGGACAGCGTTTTGTGAATACGCCCGGCGCCGGTAGAATCCCGTTTCGTTTTGCTCTCAATGACCCTGGCCACCGGAACCCGCCCATGATTGCTGATGAACGCCTACGACAGAACCGCATTGAAACCGTTGCCCAGAGCCTGAGGGAAGACATTGGTGACGGGGATATCACGGCGTTGCTGATTCCCGGGGACAAAACCGCCAGCGGGCGTGTCATCACCCGGGTCAACGCCCGCCTGGCCGGTCAGGCCTGGGTTGAGGAAGTCTTCCGCCAGGTCGACCCCACGGTCACCCTGCGCTGGCATTACGCGGACGGCGACGATGTTCCAGCCAACGCCGTGATTTTTGAGATGACAGGCCCTGCCCGCTCACTGCTCACCGCAGAACGCTCCGCCCTGAACTGGCTGCAGACGCTGTCTGGCGTCGCCACCCGCTGCGCGGGCTATGCTGCCCGGGTAGCGCATACTGGCGTGCGCCTTCTGGACACCCGCAAGACCCTGCCCGGCCTTCGGCTGGCCCAGAAATACGCCGTGACCTGCGGCGGCTGCCACAACCATCGCATCGGCCTGTGGGATGCTTTCCTGATCAAGGAGAACCACATTGCAGCGTGCGGCTCCATTACCAAGGCCGTTGCCGAGGCCCGTCGCATCGCGCCCGACAAACCGGTGGAGGTGGAAACCGAAACTCTGCAGGAACTGGCCGAGGCTCTCAACGCCGGCGCAGACATCATCATGCTGGATGAGTTCTCAGTGGCGGATATGGAAATCGCGGTCCGGCAAACCGCCGGGCAGGCAAAACTGGAGGCTTCCGGAGGCATCAACGATCAGACCCTGGTGCCGATCGCCGAAACCGGCGTGGATTACATCTCCATCGGCACGCTGACCAAAGACGTAACGGCCATCGACCTGTCCATGCGGCTGGACTGATGCAGGCCGACCTGAAGGGCCGGCGACCTTCCAATCAGGCGCCGGACAGCAGTTGATCCATCGCTTCCAGAGTGCGGATCAGCCCGGCACCCGATTCCGGTCGGCCCCGGAAATGCTCCTCGGCCATGGGGGCAATAGCACTGACAGTAGGCAACGGCTGGCCGCTTTCCACCAGCACTTTCATGCGTTCAAGGAACACAAACTGAAGCCACTGGTTGAAAGCCATGGTATCGATACAGAAGGGCTCGATACTGCGGAACGCCGACGTCGGCGGTGCCTCAGCTTCCCAGGCATCCAGCCGGCGCAGTTCAATTTCGATCTGCAGGAGGTGGTCCGTCACCTGGTCCAGTTGTTCAGCTCTGCTGGCCATGGTGTTTTGCTCCTCAGGTAATCGTGGGCAGCGTCAGGTCAACGGCTCCAGTTCCACCGCTTCCCCGTGCAGCACAGCGTAGAGATTCAGGTACTGCCGGGTCAGCGGGTGCCGGGGAGCCATATGAATCAGCGGCTGCCGGCTCTGGTGTGACTCTTTCATCTTGACCGAGCTGGACAGGCGCACCGGAAGCACCGGCAGGCCCTCATCAAGCAGTTCCTGCACCAATTGGCGTGGCAGGCTGGCTCTCGGCTGGAACTGATTGGCGATGATGCCCTCAACGACCAGTTCCTCGTTATGATCTTCCTGTAACTCATGAATCTCGCCCAGAAGGCTGTACAGCGCCTGGCGGGAGAAATCGTCGCAATCAAACGGGATCAGACAACGTTCGGCGGCAATCAGCGCCGACCTGGTGTAAAAATTCAGGGCTGGCGCGGTATCAATGTAAATCGCATCGAAGGATTCGCCGAGCTTTTTCAGAAATTCACGCAGTTTGTAGATCTTGTGTTTCGCTTCGAGTTTGCGCTCGAGGAAATCCAGTTCCGGGCTGGACGGCATCACGAACAGACGATCAAACGGCGAAGCATGTACAAACTCGTCCGGGCGGCGGTTAAACACGCTGAAGGCGACAGTTTGCTCCAGCAGGTCGGCCACCGTGTCTTTCAGCTCTGAAGCCGGCTTACCCAGTAGATAGTGCGTCGAGTTACCCTGAGGGTCGAGATCCACCACCAGCGTGCGCTTGCCTTTGGCAGCGCTGATTGCCGCCAGGTTGCAGGTGATACTGGATTTCCCTACCCCACCTTTCTGATTGAAGACAACCCGTCTCATGCCATCTCTCCCTTGAGCCTGTCGTGGTGCACGATCAGTCGTGCACGATCACCAATCCATCACCGCTTTGACGAACGGCACCGTCAGTCGGCGTTGTGCCTGCAGCGAATTCTCATCCAGAGTATCGAGAATCGCCAGCAAATCCGCCAGCTCTCGTGAAGCACGGCGCATTATAAAGCCCGCCACATCGTCGCTTAGCACCAGCCCCCGCTGTTCGGCCCGGGCCTGAAGAATCACCAGGCGATCTTCGTCACGATACACGCCCAACTGGATCAGCAACCCATGGGCCAGCCGGGATTTCAAATCGGCCAATCCGAACGCGCAGGCGGCCGGCACATCGGACATAGATATCACCAGCAGCCCGCCGTGGTCCTGAATGCGATTGTACAGGTGGAAAATGGCCTCTTCCCAGGCCGGGTGTGCCGCTGCGCGGTCAATGTCATCCAGGCACACAATTGGATACGCTTCCAGCCCTGCCAGCGCGGCCGGACCAAACGGCAGAAGCTCCTCAAGCGCGATACAGACCGCGGCCCGCCCTGACTGCTCGGCGTCATGACACACCGCCTGCAGAAGATGGCTCTTGCCAGTATCGTGATCACCGCAGACCACCACCACAGGAACCCCTGCCGGGTGCCGGCACACATGGGCGAGGCGCTGTGCCGAGGCCTGATTGCGATCACCCAGGAAATTGTCGAATCGGGCATCGTCACGCAGCTTGACACCCAGTACCAGTTGGCCTGCCGTCATGACCGCTTTGCCCTCCACGCCCGCAAACCCCAGATCGCAACGTAATGAACGCCGCTGATGACGGCGGAAACTGCCACCAGCCAGACACCCACATCCCGCACCCAGGACTGCATCGGCCAGCCGGCCAATAGAATAATGATGGCCAGTACCACCAGAATCTGGATGAAGGTGTTGAACTTCCCCGCCAGCGTTGGCTCCATATCAAACCGCCCGACGCCGTAATGGAACGCCAAAGCCCCGCCCACGATGATGAGATCGCGACCAAGCACCAGGGCAAAGAGCCACAGCGGCAACACGCCGGTCAGCGTCAGCATCAGGTAGGCAACAATCAGCAGGGCTTTGTCCGCCAGAGGATCGGCGATTGCGCCCAGGCGCGAGCGCCAGTTGAAATGGCGGGCCAGAAACCCGTCGAACGCATCGGTCAGGGCCGCGACAAAGAAAATCAGCAGCGCTGACCGGTACTCACCCGCCAGCAGTGCACCCGCGAAGGGCACGATCAGCAGGATGCGCAAAAATGTCAGGGCGTTTGGAATCCAGCGCCACTGGTGAGCCTTCACTGGCGAGCCTCCGTTGCCTGATCAGCGATCCCCTGGCGTTTCAATCACCGTGGCCGGCTGCCAGCGGTAGTAAAGTACCGGATACAAGGATTCAAATGCCTGTTCCGCGTCCTTTTCATTCTCGGCCAACAGCGGCTGGTATACAAACGGACCCTGACTGGTTTCACCGACGGGCAAGCGCCCCCCCTCATCGGCACCACCGTCCGAACCCTGCGAAGAGTCAGTACTGCCCGCCGCCGGAACACGACTGTCATTCATCATCAAGGTGGCATCCGCCGATCCAGATCGCCCGGAACCTACGACCGTCGGCGTCATGGGCACAAATCGTGCGTCCAGTGCGATGTACTCCTTCAATTGGTTCACCTCACCATTGAAGGCAACCTCCACCGTGAGTCGTCCATCACTTACACGGGTAGCACCAACCGAGGTAACCGGCGTAAACCCTGCCAGGGCCCGGGTGACCTGGCCATAATCTGCAATGGTGCTAACCCCCTCCAGAACAATATCGACCCTGGGCGCGCCTCCTGCGTCTTCGGCGGCGACCGCGTAGCGGCTGGAGTAGAGCTCAACCCATTGGTCGATAACCGCGTTGGCCAGGGCTTCCGGGCTTTCGGCAGTGACCACCTGTTCCGAGGCATCCATGCCCATACCTCTGAACACCCAACCTGCGCGCCACTGCCCGTCACTTCGGCTAATCCGCATCAGCGCCAGGACATCGTGGTATAGACCATCGGACGCCTGTTGTATCCGGTCAACAAACAGCCCCCACAAATCCGAGAGCAACACAGAATCCTCAATGACCGATTGCGGCGGGAAAGTGATTGGTAGTCCGCGTGCTGCCGAGGCCTCCGCGAATGCACGACTCCAGACATCGGTGGCCGTCGGGGCGTCGCCCGCTGCCGTATCCTCGGGCACTATCGTCAGCAGGTTACGGTTACCGCCCTCCTGAACCGCGATCCAGGCCAGGGTCAGCGGCCGGTTTGCTCCCCACACCGGCGCACCAATAGCAGCCAGTGCCCGGTTCACCCCGACCGCACCAAAGTTCATCTGGAGCCGGGACTTGCCGTCCTCCCGGCGCACCTGGTATGAGAGAAGCAGGGATTCAGCGTCAGCAACAATACCGTCCACACCGTCCTTGGCCAGAACCTCACGGGTGCCTGATACACGCACAAGTATCTGGCTCAGGCCTTCGGCATAGCCGGCGGCCAGATCACTGGCCGATGAACTTTCAACGGGCACATCGACGCTGTAGAGCCCGGGAACGGTGGCCGCGCTTGCGGTGCCGGACGAAACCAGAGTCACGACCATCACGGCTGCGAAAACCAGTGTGTTCAAAAGGCTGATGGTGCGTGAAAGTCCTGAATCAGTCATGCATTCCCCTGCCATTTCCTTGATTGGCGCACAGGATACACCAACACTTCGGGCGTGAGTAGCAAGTGCCCGTTGCTTTCCTGCAACCTTTTCGGACCGGTTTGCAGACCGCTCACGGGAAATGCAGTTGGAGCCCTTGGTCGCACCTGCTAAAATCCGCCGCCTGACCCACTGGCCCACGGTTATATTCCCATGAGCGAACACAAGCCCTCCCTTACCTACCGCGACGCCGGCGTTGACATTGACGCCGGTAACGAGCTGGTTAACCGCATCAAGAACACCGCCGTGCGCACCCGGCGCCCGGAAGTCCTCGGCGGCCTGGGGGGGTTTGGTGCCATGGTATCCATTCCGGCCGGGTACAGTGAACCGGTGCTGGTATCCGGCACCGACGGTGTTGGTACCAAGCTGCGCCTGGCCATGCAGTTGGGCAAGCACGACACCATCGGTATCGACCTGGTCGCCATGTGCGTGAATGACCTGGTCGTAGGTGGTGCCGAACCGCTGTTTTTCCTGGATTATTACGCCACCGGCAAGCTCAACGTCGACGTAGCCGCCCAGGTGGTGGATGGCATCGGTACCGGATGCGAGCAGGCCGGCTGTGCGCTGGTCGGCGGCGAAACCGCCGAGATGCCGGGCATGTACGAAGGCGAAGACTATGACCTGGCCGGTTTCTGCGTCGGGGTGGTTGAGCGCAACCAGATCATCGATGGCAGCCGCGCTCAGGCGGGTGACGTACTACTGGCCCTGGGCTCCTCAGGCCCCCACTCCAACGGCTATTCCCTGATTCGCAAAATCCTTGAGGTCAGCGGCGCTGACCTGTCGCAGGGCGTGGGAGGTGTGACCCTGGCAGAAGCACTGATGGCGCCGACCCGCATCTATGTGAAAAATCTGCTGCAACTGATCCGGGAAGTGGATGTACGCGCGCTGTCCCACATCACCGGCGGCGGACTGCCCGAGAATATTCCCAGGGTGCTGCCCAAAGGCACAGTTGCGGCGATCGACACCAACAGCTGGTCGCTGCCCCCGGTGTTCCAGTGGCTCCAGCAGGCCGGCGGCGTTGCCCCGGAAGAAATGTACCGTACCTTTAACTGCGGCATCGGCATGATCGTCTGCGTGCCACCGAACCAGAAAGACCTGGCCATCGACACCCTCAATGCCATGGGCGAAACCGTGTGGCAGGTGGGCGTTCTGGAGACGGCTGAGCAGCCGGACCAGGAACCAGAGGTGCGTTACGCGCCAGGACTGCTGTCGGCATGATGGCAGACCCCGCCCCACTGCCGACCATCGTGGTGCTGGCCTCCGGCAGCGGCACCAACGTACAGGCCCTGATCGACGCCAGCCGCGAGCGCGAATTCCCCGGCCAGATCATTGCCGTGGGCTGCAACCGACCCAACGCCTTTGTGCTGGAGCGGGCCGCCCAGGCCAACGTGCCTACCTTTGTTGTCGACCATACCGGCTACGACTCGCGGGAAGCCTTCGACGCCGCCCTGATGGCCGAATTGCGCCGCTACAACCCGGACCTGATCGTGCTGGCGGGGTTCATGCGCATCCTTACCGACGACTTTGTCCGCGCCTTCCGGGGCCGGATGCTGAACGTGCACCCGTCGCTGCTGCCCAAATTCACGGGGCTGAACACGTACCAGCGCGCAATCGATGCCGGCGAAACGGTCCATGGCACGTCGGTGCACTTTGTCACCGAAGAACTGGACGGCGGGCCAGTGATTGCCCAGGCGGAAGTTACCATCACGGCGGACGATACCGCGGAAACACTGGCAGAGCGCGTCCGGATGCAGGAACACCTGCTCTACCCCATCGTGGTGCGCTGGTTCTGCCAGGGCCGTGTCCAACTGGGCGCTGACGGTGTGCTGTTTGATGGTGAACCACTGCACAAACCATTGCGCCTCGCCGGCAACTGAACAGATTGTCATCCCTCTGGCGGATGCGAGCGGCTACACTGTCGCTAACATTGACAGTGAGAGGTCCAGGAATGCCCTCAAGCCTGCACATCGCTCCCCGCCGAATTGCCGCCATGGCCTGCGCCCTGGTGCTGGTATCGGCGCCCACCACCGCCGAAGAGCCCGATACTGGCGGTTCGCCTGAGCTTACCCCCTACACTGCGCGCTATTCCGCTTCCATGTCTCAGGGTGTGTCACTGAGTGGCGAAGGCGTGCGCACCCTGAGCAATCAGGGCAACAATGTCTGGCTGTATCGCACAGACGTGGACTCCTTTGTTGCTGACATCGATGAATCCCTGATTTTCCGCTGGGAGGACGGCCACGTCATTCCATTGCGCTACCGCTATCGCTTGTCCGGCTTTCTGATCAAGGATCGCGAGCAGTCCATCGATTTTGACTGGCAGCAAGGCGTGGCCACCGGTCGCTATCGCGGTAAGTCGTTCGAACTGCCGCTTCGAGAGAATGCACTGGACCCACTGGGCCACCAACTGCAACTGCATCAGGATCTGAAAGCGGGCAAACGGGACGTCACCTATCAGGTGATTGATAAAGGCGACTACGATGAAGACCGTTTCGCGGTGATCGATGAGGACACCGTGCAGGCCAATGGTGTCAGCATTCGCACACTGAAAGCCGAAAAGGTCAGGGACGAGGATTCAAAACGCCAGACCTTCATGTGGTTCGATCCTGCACAGGATTACCTGCTGGTGCGACTGCTGCAGATAGAGCCAGATGGCAGCGAATACGAACTGATTCTGGAGGATGCTGACTTCAAGCCCTGAGGGTCACGCTTCTCGCCAGACCGCCTTCACTTCCTCGGCGATGATCTGCAGACCCCGCGCCACCTGTTCGTCGTCCTGGGAATAGGTTACCCGCAGGCACTCGTGGCGATGACGCCAGCCATCCTCCGCCAGCCCCGGGAAAAAGTAGTGCCCCGACACCACCAGCACGCCCCGGGCCTTCAGCCGCTGATACAGCTCCAGGCTTGAGATCGGCAAATCCGGGAACCACAGCCACAGGAACATGGCGCCCTCGGGTTTGTGGATGTACCAGGGGCAGTCCGTATCCTGCCCGGCAGGCATCATTGCCTGCGTGAACGCCGCAACCGCCCTCTGCATCTTGGCCTGGTAGAACGGGCACACCACGTCCCGGCTCAGGGACAGAATCTCACCGGAACGCACCAGCGGGTCGGCCAGCACGGCACCGAAACTGCCGGTGGCCAGGTTCAGAATGGCGTTGATGCCCGAGAGTGCCTTTATGATCGGCTTTGAGGCAATCACGATGCCCGTGCGCACCGCCGGCAAGCCCAGCTTGGACAGGCTCAGGCACAGAATTGTCTGGTCGTTCCAGGTGGGCTGGGCATCGACAAACAGCAAACTGGGGAACGGCGTACCGTAGGCACCGTCAACAATCAGAGGCACGTCGTTCTGGCGCGCCAAGGCTTCCAAGCGGGCCAGCTCTTCGTCGGTGATTACATTCCCGGTGGGGTTGGTGGGTCGTGAAACGCAGATGGCGCCCGTTTCCGGGGTGACCTCCAGTGCATCAA
>DASSWD010000213.1:0-16238 GCA_035705335.1 Marinobacter sp.
GAACACCGGTTGGGGTTCAAGTGCCAGTACATTGACCTAGAAAGCGCCACGCATTTGAAGCGTCTGGTTGAGTTAAATCTGGGCGACCAGGCCCTGCTAGAAAGAGAATTCGCGCACTTGATCGATTGATTTGCAAGCGCACGCGAATTGCACGGAGTCAGACAGGGTGGTGTTGGGGAAGCTTTCCAAAAATTTCGTAGGCCATGGATGGCCGGAGACAAGCGCCACATGGATGTGCCGAAGGAGCGCTTTTTGGGAGGCAAACCCCACTCCCGCCCCGCCCTATAACCAGCAGGCTAGTAGAACGGAAGCAAAAAGTCTCAGGACCCAACGCGAAGCACAATCTTCCCGGTAGCCCGCCGTCCAGTGAGCGCACCCAAAGCATCGGCATAACGCTCAAACGGAAACACCTCGCTGACCTTCGGGTGGATCTTGCCGTCGGCGTACATCTGCAGCAGTTCTATCATGTTCTGGGCACTGGTCTGTGGCTCGCGCTGGGTGAAGCTGCCCCAGAACACCCCCACCAGGGAACAGCCTTTGAGCAGGGTCAGATTCGCCGGCACTTTTGGAATATCGCCTGCGGCGAAGCCAACCACCAGATGTCGACCGTTCCAGCCCATAGTACGCAAAGCCTGCTCGGTAAAATCGCCGCCAACCGGGTCGTAGATCACATCCACGCCTTTGCCCTTGGTCAGCTTCTTGACCGCGTCTTTCAGGGATTCGTCAGTGTAGTTGATCAACTCATCCGCGCCCGCTTCTTTGGCGACCGCCAGTTTCTCGGCCGTGCTGGCGGCGGCGATCACGGTTGCACCCATGGCCTTGCCCAGCTCAACCGCAGACAAGCCGACACCGCCACTGGCGCCCAGCACCAGCAGGGTCTCGCCCGGTTGCAGGTTGGCCCGTTGTTTCAGCGCGTAATAAGAGGTGCCGTAGACCATCATGAAGGCGGCCGCCTGGTCGTCCGGCATGGCATCAGGGATAGGGAGCAGGTTGGATTCAGGAGCCACGACTTCTTCGGCGAAGGCACCCCAGCCGGTCAGGGCGGCGACCCGGTCGCCGGGTTTGAAGCGGGTGACTTTTTCACCGACCTCGATGACCTCGCCAGAGAGCTCGCCACCCGGCGAGAACGGCATCGGCGGCTGGAACTGGTACTTGCCCTGGATGATCAGGGTGTCCGGGAAGTTCAGGCCGGCGGCCTTGACGCGGATTTTGACGCCACTGCCCTTGACCGGCGGGCTGGCGACATCTTCAATGACCAGCTTTTCGGCGGGGCCGTGTTCATTGCACAGAATCGCTTTCATGGTGACTCCTGACGTTAGCATTGATGATCAAGCTAATCGCAGAGCCACCTTGAAGCAAATCATGTTTGCTTATCGTTGCGCATAAATCACACTCATGCGCCGCTGAACAGGAACGCGCCGGCCACCAGCCCCAGGATCACCAGAACGCCGGCACCCACCAGGCTGTTTTTGAGGGCCGGTGAGACCCCGCCGGGGTTGGCAGGTTTGCGGGACACCCCATTTTCGTTGAAGTTAACCAGCTTCTGATCCTGGCTGGAGCGGCGGATCAGAGCGATCATTTCCTCGCACTGGTCCTGGGTAAACGCCGCCGGGTTGAACTTACTCAGATTGTGACGATTCAGGAAAGCCTGAACGTCTGACGACAGCGGTACGTATTTCATGGACCAGTTTTCAAACGTCGGAGCGCTCAGCGGCTCTTCGATCAGCGTGCGGATGTTCTGGTGCCGTTCGTCCTTCTGAATCCGGCGGTAGGTATCCATCACCGCCTGCTCGTCACCTTCCAGATACTGAAAAAACCGGTTATCCCCGTAGTAAAGGCCGCCTACCAGGCTGGCTTTTGCATTGTTGCGCCGGGAGGCCATCAGGATTCGGGCGACGTGAGGTTCCACGCCCTTTTCCAGAGGCTGGGCTTTGAAGGTGGCTTCACTGGCATAGGCCAGACGCATAAGGGCCATAACGGGTACTCCGGATCAATGAAAAGAGATGCTCATGATACGAGCACCTGTCGCCAGACAGATCACACCAAATACCGGTATTCCAGTAGTTCCTTCAGGTGAATCCGCCCTGGATTTCGGCTATTCTTCGCGCACTTCCACCGCCACTCCAGACGGCCACGCCGCTGATCCCAGAGTCCACCATGACCGACATTATTTACCTCCTTGAAATGATTGGCATCGTCGCGTTTGCGATTTCAGGGATGATCGTGGCCAAGTCCAAGAACATGGATCCTGTGGGCGTTTTCACCATTGGCTTCATCACCGCCCTGGGCGGCGGCACTCTGCGGGACATGATTCTCGACAATCACCCGGTGTACTGGATCAAGCACCAGGAACAACCGCTGCTGATTCTCGCCATGGCGGTGGTTTTCAGTTACTGGAGCCGGGCACACCGGTTACAGGAATCACGGATCGTGTTGCCCGATGCGATTGGTCTTGGCGTATTCTCCATTCTCGGCGCGCAGCTTGCGCTGGATCTGGGCCACTCCTGGTTCATCGCCGCCATGCTTGGGGTGATGACCGGCACCTTCGGCGGAGCCCTGCGGGATACTCTCTGCAACGAGGTGCCCTACATCTTCCGCAAAGACCAGATCTACGCCTCGATCTCCTTTGCCGGTTGCTGGCTCTATTTCGTGTGTCAGTGGCTGCTGGACAGCGAAACCCTGGCGCTGACCATCGGGCTGCTGTTCATCGTCATTGTGCGCATGCTGGCAGTACGTTTTGACATTCGCCTGCAGCGCGACGAACCGCAGGCCTGAGCCGGCAAACATCCCTTGGCGTCAGCCGCCCCAACCGGTACCATTGCCGTTTTTTCACCCAGCTCGCCATTCCGTACGCTGACAGATTCTTCCCAACTCTGGATTTCCGAGAGGCGATAACCGTCATGTTTGAACGTTTGTTCCAGCTCAAAGCCCACGGCACCACGGTCCGTAAAGAGGTGATTGCAGGCATCACCACCTTCCTGACCATGGCCTACATCATCGTGGTCAACCCCAGTATCCTTTCCTCCACCGGCATGGACTTCGGCGCCGTGTTCGTGGCGACCTGTCTGGCCGCCGTCGTCGGCACCCTGATCATGGGCCTGTGGGCCAACTACCCGATCGCGCTGGCGCCGGGCATGGGGCTGAACGCCTTTTTCTCGTTCACTGTGGTGGGGAGCATGGGCTACAGCTGGCAGGTGGCGCTGGGTGCGGTGTTCATTTCCGGCTTCCTGTTTTTCCTGCTCAGCATCTTCAAGGTGCGGGAATGGATCATCAACAGCATTCCCATGTCGCTTCGTTTTGGCATTTCCGCCGGTATCGGGTTTTTCCTGGCGCTGATTGCCTTGAAAAATGCCGGTATCGTGGTGGATCATCCAGCCACTCTGGTGGGCCTGGGTGAGATCAAGGTGGCCGAGAGCCTGCTGTTCTTTGGCGGATTTATCCTGATCTGCGCATTGTCGTTCCGCCAGATCACCGGTGCGGTGATGATCGGCATCATTGCCATCACCGCGATCGCCATGATGATGGGCCTGGTGGAGTACAATGGTCTGGTGTCCGCTCCCCCCAGCCTGGCGCCGACGTTTATGCAGCTGGATCTGGCCGGCGCCCTGAACGTGGGCATGATCAGCGTGATCTTCGCGTTCCTGTTTGTGGACCTGTTTGACACCTCCGGTACCCTCGTCGGGGCGGCCCAGCGGGGCGGTCTGCTGGACAAGGACGGCAAACTGCCCCGCCTGGGCCGTGCGCTGATGTCGGATTCCGTTGCAACCATGTCCGGGGCGGTGCTGGGCACCTCCACCACCACCAGCTACATTGAATCCACGGCGGGCATTTCCGCCGGCGGCCGTACCGGCCTGACCGCTGTGGTAGTGGCCCTGCTGTTCCTGGCGTGCCTGCTGCTGTCACCCATTGCCAGCATCATTCCGCCTTATGCCACGGCGCCGGCACTACTCTACGTCGCCTGCCTGATGACCTCTGGCCTGAAGCTGGTTGACTGGGAGGACATCACCGATGCCGCACCGGCGGTGGTGACCGCTCTGATGATGCCACTGACCTTCTCCATCGCCCACGGCATCGCACTGGGCTTCATCACCTACGTGGCCCTGAAGGCGCTGGCCGGTAAATGGTCGGATCTGAACTGGAGCGTGACCACCATCGCCGTCGTCTTCGTCCTGAAATTCATGTTCCTGGACGCGGCGTAAGCCGCTTCCTCAACAGGTGACCCATGGACTATTTTTCCGAAAGCATCAAAAAAGCCATTCGCACTGTGCCGGACTGGCCCAAACCCGGCGTGGCGTTCCGTGACATCACCACCGTACTGCAGGACCGCACCGCGTTCCGCAAGCTGATCGATGCCTTTGTGCACCGCTACCACGGCCACGAGATCGACGCCGTAGCCGCTGTGGACGCCCGGGGCTTTATTATCGGCTCAGCGCTGGCCTATGAACTGAATGCGTCACTGGTGCTGATTCGCAAGAAAGGCAAACTGCCGTTCGACACCCTGGTGGAAGACTACGAACTGGAATACGGCACGGCGTCCGTCGAACTGCACAAAGACGCCTTCAAGCCCGGTGACAAAGTGGTGCTGGTGGACGACCTGATTGCCACCGGCGGCACCATGCTGGCCGCCGCCCGGCTGATTCGTCGTATCGGCGCGGAGATTGAGGAAGTGGCGGCGATGATCGACCTGCCAGACCTGGGTGGCTCGCGCAAGCTGCAGGAAGAAGGCCTGAAGGTTTATACTGTCTGCTCCTTTGAGGGTGAATAACTCTACCTTCCAATAACGGTAACGCGACAGCCCAACAGGAGCGCGACCCATGCCCGATTATCAGCATTTCTGGAAAGATGGCACCGCTATACACCATCCGCTTGGCAAGATTGTCTGTGTGGGTCGCAACTACGCTGAACACGCGAAGGAACTGAATAACCCGATCCCGGACGAGCCACTGCTGTTTATCAAACCCGCCACCGCAGCCGTTCACATCACCCGCCCGATTAGCCTGCCGGCAGGCCAGGGTTCGGTGCATTTTGAGACCGAACTGGCGGTACTGATCGGCCGGCCGCTGACCAATGCCGGCGAGAGCGAGGTCCGGTCTGCCATTCTAGGCTACGGCCTGGCGCTGGATCTGACCCTTCGGGACATGCAAAGCAGGCTGAAGGAGAAAGGCCAACCCTGGGAGCGCGCCAAAGGGTTTGACGGCGCTTGCCCGCTGTCGCCGTTTGTACCCGCCGAACGCTTCACCGGGGAACACATCCAGTTCACCCTGGACATTAACGGCAACCGCCAACAAACCGGCACCACCGCCGACATGCTGAACCCGATTGTGCCGCTGATTGCCCACATGAGCCGGCACTTTACCCTGCTGCCTGGTGACGTGGTGCTGACCGGCACGCCCAAGGGCGTGGGCCCTCTGGAATCCGGCCAGGTGCTGTCACTGGAACTGGAAGACCAGCTGTTTGTGGAAACCCGGGTGGTCTGATTCACCATCCGGCTCGCATATTAAGAGAGCCTCACAGGTAACAATCCAAAAGCCATGGCAAGGAAACCGGTCACCTCACGTACAGGTCGATTCTTCAAGCTCGCCGGAATGACCGCCTCGGTTGCCGGGCAGTATGCCGGGCAGCGGGCGCGCCGGCTGTTTGGCAGTGAAAACGACGAAGGTGCCCGGAGCGAGAGCTACACCCGCATGGCAGGTCAGATTGCCGACACCCTGGGCGAACTCAAGGGTGCAGTGATGAAGGTGGGGCAGATCGCTTCTCAGACCCAGGATTTCCTGCCCAAAGAGTTCTCCGACGCCCTGGAAAAACTCCAGAAAGAAGCGCCCCCGATGCCGTTCGACGTGATTGTCACCCAGATCGAACAGGAACTCGGCCGGCCGGTGAGCGAGCTGTTCGAATACTTGCAGGAGGCGCCCTACGCCTCGGCCTCCATCGGCCAGGTTCACCGTGCCCGGTTGCTCGACGGCACCGACGTGATTGTAAAGGTGCAGTACCCCGGCGTTGACGAATCTTGCGATTCAGACCTGAAGCAGCTGCGCCTGGCCCTGAAACTCGGCGGCCTGCTGAAACTGCCGAAAGAGACCGTGGACCAACTGTTCGGGGAGATCCGGGTTCGGCTGAAAGAGGAGCTGGACTATGAAAACGAAGCCCGCAACCTGGGCCTGTTCGCGGAGTTCCACAAGGATCAGCCCTGGGTGGTGATTCCGGCGGTGATTCCCAGCCACTCCACCCGCCGGGTGCTTACTCTGGAACTGGAAGAAGGTGACCACGTCAGCAAGGTCACCCCGGAGCGCTACAGTCAGGACAACATTAACCTCATCGGCCATCGAATCTTTACCCTGATGGCTGACCAGCTATTCCGCTTTCAGTGCATCCATGGCGACCCTCACGCTGGCAATTTTGCCTACCGGCCCGATGGCACCATCGTAATGTACGACTTTGGCTGCGTGAAGAAGCTGAAACCGGAGATTGTCGAGGCGTACCGGAAAGCCCTGGTCGCCGCGATGGCAGAGGACTACCAGGCTCTGGACCGCTATCTGATCGACCTGGGCGCCCGGGTGGAAAGCCAGCCTGCGGTGGACGAAGCCTATTACGCCATGTGGCGCGACATCCTGATCGTGCCGTTCGAAAGCGACCAACCCTATGACTTTGCCGAGGCCGACATTCACAAACAGGTAGCGGCGAAAACCAGCACCGTGTTCAAGTATCTGGAGTATTTCCGGCCGCCGGTGGAAAGCATCTTCATCGACCGGATGATTGCCGGCCATTACTGGATGCTGAAACGTCTGGGGGTGCAGGCAGCGTTCCGCAGTGAACTGGAACGCTACCTGTCGGAGACTCGCTAGCTTCAAACTGGCCGGGCGGCCTAGTCTTTTTTCAGTAGATCGCGGATTTCCATCAACAGCTGTTCCTGGGCAGAGGGCGCCGGGGGCGCGGCCGGGGTTTCCGCTTCCTTCTTTCGCATACTGTTCAGCCCTTTCACCGCCATGAACACGGCAAATGCGACAATCAGGAAGTCAAACACCGCCTGCAGAAACATGCCATAGCGCAGCGTCACCGCCTCCACACCTTCCTCTGCTGCCTTCAGAGTGACCACGAGGTTGGAGAAATCCACCCCGCCCACCAGCAGACCAATGGGCGGCATGATCACGTCAGCCACCAGCGAAGACACAATTTTGCCGAAGGCCACACCGATGATGATGCCCACGGCCATATCCATCACATTGCCTTTAACCGCAAAGTCCTTGAACTCTTTAACGATACTCATCGCATAACACTCCCTGAAACAAGACCTTGGTGGCCCCGGGAAAGCCAGGGCACGTCATCACTGACGTACCCAGAGTTTAGTGTATCTGCGACAAAAGAGTGCAATGATTATCGGCAGGCCGGCCAGCCCGGCGTCAGTCAAAAATCTTGCCGGGATTCATCACGTTGTTGGGGTCGAAGACCTGCTTGATGCCGCGCAGATAGGCGATTTCCGCCTCACTGCGCGTGTACTTCAGGTAGGGTTTCTTGGTCATGCCCACGCCGTGCTCGGCAGACACGCTGCCCTGATAGCGCTCGACAATCTCGAACACCCATTTGTTGACCTGCTGGCACTTCTCAAAAAAGTCTTCCTTGGCCATGTCTTCGGGCTTGAGAATGTTCAGGTGCAGGTTGCCGTCGCCGATGTGACCAAACCAGATGATCTCGAAGTCCGGGTAGTGCTCGGTGACCACCTGGTCGATCTCGGTCAGGAAGCCCGGCACTTTTGAGACCACCACGGAAATGTCGTTCTTGTAGGGCGTGCGCGGCGCGATGGACTCGGAAATCCGCTCCCGCAACTGCCACAGGTTCCGGGCCTGGGTTTCGCTCTGGCTGATCACGCCGTCCAGTACCCAGCCGCTTTCCACGCATTGCTCGAACAGCGCCATGGCGTCGTCCATCACCTGATCGGAGGTGGCTTCGAATTCCAGCAGGGCGTAGTAAGGGGCCTCGGTCTCGAACGGCGCCTGCACCAGGCCGTGGGCCAGCACATGGCCCATGGCCTGGTGCGAGAAGAATTCGTAGGCGGTCAGGTCCAGCTTGCTCTGGAACGCCTGCAACACGTCCATGGTGTTGGTCAGGTCATTCAGGCCCAGCACCAGTACGGTCAGGTTGTTGGGCTGACGGGTCAGTTTCATGGTGGCTTCGGTGATGAAGCCCAGGGTGCCCTCGGCGCCGATGAATAGATGGCGCAGATCGTAGCCGGTGTTGTTCTTGGCCAGATCCTTGTTCAGCTCGAGAATTTCGCCCTTGCCGGTCACCACTTTCAGGCCAGCGACCCAGTCGCGGCTCATGCCGTAGCGGATCACCTTGATGCCACCGGCGTTGGTGGCCAGGTTGCCACCGAGCTGGCTGGAACCGGCGGAGGCAAAGTCCACCGGGTAATACAATCCGATCTCTTCGGCGAAAGTCTGCAGCTGCTCGGTCACCACCCCCGCCTGGCAGCGCACGGTGCGGTCGCTGGCGTTGAAATCGAGAATCTGGTTCATGTTGTCGAACGCCACCACCACTTCGCCGTTGGCCGCCACCGCGCCGGCACTCAGGCCGGTACGGCCACCGGACGGCACCAAGGCCACCTGGTGCCGGTTGGCAAACTGCACCAGTGCCTGCACCTGTTCGGTGGTTTTTGGCAGCACAATGGCCATGGGCTTGGGTGGGTAGATCTTGGTCCAGTCCTTGCCATAGGTGTCCAGATCGGACGGGTCGGTGAGGACTTTGCCCGGTTGTTCACCGGTGGCAATCAGCTCTTTGAGGGATGCAATGATCTGTTCGGCGGTCATGGGTGCGTCTGTCTCGTCAGGCTTTGGCCGGCACCGTCGTTAACGGATTCACAGGGAATTGATTCAGGCTAACCGGCACACTGTGAAAAAGTGCGTTTATGGTATCATACCGCCCCTGTTCTGTGAGCCAGGCTGACGATCCCCGGCTCCCAGTCGTTTCACGTGACGAAAGGTTCGGAAGCAAGCCCATGTCGAATACGTCTCTCGAAAAGAGCAAAATCCGGATCCTGCTGCTGGAAGGCGTGCATCAATCTGCCATTGATACCCTGAATGCCGCGGGCTACACCAACATCGAGTACCTGTCCCACTCCCTGGGCGAGGACGAACTGGTCGAGAAAGTGGCCGACGCGCATTTTGTCGGTATCCGCTCCCGCACCCAACTCACCGAGAAGGTATTCGAAGCCGCCCAGAAGCTGGTGGCAGTGGGCTGTTTCTGCATCGGCACCAACCAGGTGGACCTGAAAGCCGCCACCCGCCGGGGCATCGCGGTGTTCAACGCGCCGTTCTCCAACACCCGTTCGGTGGCGGAGCTGGTACTGGCACAAGCCATTCTGCTGCTGCGGGGCGTACCCGAGAAGAACGCCAAAGCCCACCGCGGTGAATGGCTGAAGTCGGCCAAAGACAGCTACGAGATCCGCGGCAAAAAGCTGGGCATCATTGGTTACGGCAACATCGGCACCCAGTTCAGCGTGCTGGCCGAAGGCCTGGGCATGGACGTGTACTTCTACGACGTGGTGTCCAAACTGCCGATCGGCAACGCCACCCAGGTGGGTACTCTGCAGGAACTGCTGAACACTGCCGATGTGGTGAGCCTGCACGTGCCGGAAACCCCGGCCACCAAGTACATGTTCAAGGCTGAGCAGTTCGCCCAGATGAAGCCGGGCAGTATCCTGATGAACGCCTCCCGCGGCACCGTGGTGGATATCGATGCTCTGGCCGACGCCCTGCGCTCGGGCAAGCTACTGGGCGCTGCCATCGACGTGTTCCCGGTTGAACCCAAGTCCAACAACGAAGAATTCGTGTCACCTCTGCGGGACTTCGACAACGTGATTCTGACCCCGCATGTAGGTGGCTCCACCATCGAGGCCCAGGAAAACATTGGCCGTGAAGTGGCCGAAAAGCTGGCCATGTACAGCGACAACGGCACCTCGGTGTCGTCCGTCAACTTTCCGGAAGTGGCCCTGCCGTCACACCCGAACCAGCATCGCCTGCTGCACATTCATGAAAACGTGCCGGGCGTGATGTCGGAAATCAACCAGGTCTTTTCCGAAAACAACATCAACGTGTGTGGCCAGTACCTGCAAACCAAGGAAGACATCGGCTACGTGGTGGTGGATGTCGACAAGGCTTACGGTGAGCTGGCACTGGAAAAACTGCGCCAGGTGAAAGGCACCATTCGCTGCCGGGTGCTGTTCTGATCCGTTAGCTCCGCTCTGCCTTGAGTCCGGGCACAAAAAACCCCGCAGGCGTGAGCCTTCGGGGTTTTGTTTTGCCTGCCTGAAAACAGCGCTGGGAGCAGGCGTTTTATTGGTGGTTACTGCTGCATCGGCACCAGTGTCAGTTCGACACGGCGATTCTGCTCGCGCCCGGCCTCGGTGTCGTTGGAGGCCAGCGGATAGCGCTCACCGTAGCCAACCGCACGGGTACGACGGGGCTCAATACCCTGGTTCAGCAGGAAGTCCCGCACCGAAGAGGCGCGCTGCTCGCTCAGCAGTTGGTTGTAGCTGTCAGAACCGGTGCTGTCGGTGTGACCTTCGATCTGGATGATGGTCTGGTCAAACTCGTCCAGGACAATGGCCACGGATTCCAGGGTATCGGTGAATCCGGAGCGGATGCTGGACTGATTGGTGTCGAAGGTAATGTTGCCGGGCATTACCAGCTCGATGTTATCGCCGTTGCGGATCACACGCACGCCGGTGCCCTCAAGACGCTGGCGCAGTTGGGCCTCCTGGCGGTCCATGTAATAACCGATACCGCCGCCGACGGCGGCCCCGCTGGCTGCACCGATCAGGGCACCCTTGCCGCGGTCGCTGCTGCTGGAGGTGGCCGCACCGATAACAGCACCACCAATGGCGCCGATAATGCTGCCCTTGGTGGCGTTGGAGGTTTTTTCTTCGCCAGTGTACGGGTCATAAGTCATGCATCCGCTCAGACCTACGGTAGCGACGGCGAACGCGAGAACGGTTTTCTTCATGGTCAATCTCCTGCCTGTGTTCACGACCGGGCCACAGCGGCCGGCGATGATTATTCCGAGAATGTGTCGATAATGGTATTAAATACCGTTGCCTGCAAATCCTGCGCTTCGTTCACCAGATGATGACGTCCGTCAGGGATTTTCCGTTCCCGGACTCTGGAAAATTTATTCCGGATGATCCGCAAATTGTGCTGCCAGTCGACAGTCATATCCTTCTCGCCCTGCACCACGGTCACCGGGAAATCCACCGGGCGAGCCGATTCTATGTGCGGCACCCATTTGCGCAGCGCGGTCACCCAGTCGACATGAACTGCCCGGGCCTGAAGCGGGTCATGCTCCCGCAGGAACCGCAGGAATCGGGTATTGCCGCTGTTGGTAGCAAACGCCCGACGCCAGCGGGTCAGGAACGGCTTGACCACACTGTGCAGAACTTTGGCCCCCAGCCAGCCCATGGGCCGTACCAGCGGCGCCAGCAGAACTACACGGCGGAAGGCGGAACTGTCCTGATTGTGCTGGTTGGACAGCAGGTAATCGATCAGAATGGCGCCCCCGGTGCTCTGCCCCACGGCATACCAGGGTTCCCGGACCTTGTTGCGAACCTGGGCCATCACTTCCGACAGCACCGCCTGGTATTCCAGAAAACTGCCAATGGCAGCCGGCGTGCCGCTGGAGAGGCCGTGGCCGGGCTGATCGTAAGCCAGCACATCGAAACCTGCGCCCAGGCAGCGGTCAATCAGTTGGGTATACAGCCCGACATGGTCGAAATACCCGTGCAGAATGAACACCGTGCCTTTGGCAGCGGCAGCCTCCGGCAACCGGAAATAGTGAACCATCACTTCATGACGATCCGCCTTGACGTAACCCTGATGGTAGCGAACGTCTGGATGCTCCACCCACAGATCCAGGCCGTAAAACCGGCAGTAGGCCTCCATCTCCCGGCTGAGCTCACGGGGATTGTCCGGCGCAAACGGCTCAAGCCGGTCGAGCAGCGAGTGCCTGTCCCAGTTCGGAATTTCTATGGTATCTGTTTTCCAGTACACGTAGAGTTAAACGCCTGTCATGAGTCCAGAATTGGCCCACATCCTAACCCATTCGCGAGGGAGAACACAGATGCTGCAACCGCTTCTGGAGGCGGGGTTCCGCCAGTCCATGGTCCGACTGGTCCGGCCGGTGCTGTCCAATCGCTTTCCACTGGCCCTGCAGCGCCGGTATATCCGGCAGGTATACCGGGCGTCGCTGCCGCCTCGCAGTGTCGGTTTCCGGCCGGATGACCTGGGCGGCGTCCAGGTGCTTCGGGCCATGCCCGCAGCGCCCTCGTCCGGCACCCTGATCTATCTCCACGGTGGCGGCTACATCATGGGTTCCGCCAGCACCCACAAGGGCATGGCGGGGCACCTGGCGGCGATGACCGGATGCGAGGTGATCATTCCGGATTACCGCCTGGCGCCGGAGTATCCGTTTCCGGCCGCCCCCGATGATGCCGAGGCAGTGTACCTGGCTTTGCTGCACCAGGGCATTGCCCCGTCGAGCCTGGCGGTCGCAGGCGATTCCGCCGGTGGCGGACTGTCACTGGTGCTGGCCATGCGACTGCGCGACCGGGGCCAGCCACTGCCATCCTCGGTGGTGGTGTTTTCACCCTGGACCGACCTGACCGAGCAACACCTGTACGGCCCCGACTGCGAACCGGTCCTGCACGCTGACTGGACAGCCAAGGCGGCCAGGATGTACGCCGGTGATGTGTCGCGGAGCCACCCGCTGATCTCACCCGTGTTCGGCAATCTCACCGGCCTGCCACCACTGCTGGTTCAGGTGGGCAGCCAGGAGATTCTGCTGAACGACGCGGTCCGCCTGGCCGAGGTGGCAAAACGGGATGAGGTGGATACCACGCTGGAAATCTACAACAACCTCTGGCACGTGTTTCAGGTGCACTGCGGCCAGTTGACCCGGGCCACCGCCGCCATGCAGAGGGCAGCCACCCACATCAGGGCACATCTGGCAGGCTGATCTCGCCGCGCACCAGAGCTTCCTTGCGGGCCCGGTCCCAGCGTTTGATGTGCCACTCCAGCCGGGAAGCCCGGCTTCGGTCACCTACCCCAGCCTCAAACACCAGTGTCATCGGGCCTTTACCCCTCAGGCTGCGGGCGCCCTTCGGGGCCCCGGCCTGATGCTCGGCAAACCGGCGCGCCACATCGGTAGTGATTCCGGTGTACAGATGACCCGCGGCCGTGCGGATCAGATACAGTGACCAGCCCTCAGCCATGGCCGATCTCGATGGGTGATGGCCGCGCCTTGATCTGCTGGATCCACAGCCCGGCAATGATCAGCACCAGGCCGATGTAGGTGGACGGCAGGATGACTTCCCCGAGAATGAAGTAGATAAACACCAGCGACACAAACGGCGAGATGAAAATCAGGTTGCTGACTCGGGAGGTGTTCTCCGCTTTTTTCATGGCCTGGGACCAGAGCACAAAGGCAATACCCATCTCGAACACGCCAACGTAGAGCGCGGCCGCCAGTGACTGTCCCGTCGGCAGATCAAAACCTGCGGTCAGCCCGCACACCAGCGCTATCACCGGCAACCCGCACAGAAAATTGAGGAACAGTCCCACCACCGGGTCCCGGGTATCCCGGGTGGCAATGATCCAGTAGGACGCCCACACCAGTGTGCTGCCCAGCGCCAGTGAGACCCCCAGCGGATCGGAAAACGACAGCGAGGTTACCGCGCCCCGGGTGGCGATCACCACCACCCCGGCGTAACACACCAGCCCTGCGAGAATGTCGGTACGCCGCAGTTTCTGGCCCAGGAACGGCACTGAGAGGTAAGCCAGCACCAGTGCCCAGGTGTAGTTCAGGGGCTGGGCTTCCTGGGCGGGAAGCCGGTCAAAAGCACCGAACAGGAGAAAATAGTACAGACAGGGATTGATCAACCCCATGCCGATACTTTGCAGGTACTGTTTCCGGCTTAGCTCGAATACCAGGTGCCAGCGGCCCTGCAACCGAAGAATCAGCGCCATCACCACCACCGACGCCGAACAGGCCACCAGCAGCATCTGCACCGGGGCCAGGTCGGCGAGGGCGAGCTTGAAAGCGGTGGCCACCGTGGACCACAAAAGCACGGTGCCCAGGCCATAGAGCATGGCCTGTTTCTGATCGGTTATTCGGTCACTCACTGTCTGCCTCCAGCCATCGGTAAAGAGTTCGTCGATTGACGCCAAGAATCTGTGCCGCCCGCTGAAAACCGTGCCAGACCCTTTTTGCCACATGTGGCATTTAGCGACAACCGGCAGTGCGCCACTATAAACCCAAAATATCCAACAACTTACTGTTTTAACCTGAATTTCTGGAAAATAAAAACCTCGAACGGCGATTGAAAAGGATGGAATGTTGAACGCGTTCGTTACTGACGGCACTCATGTCGGCCTGCCTACCGGTCAGAAGGAGAGAGTTATCCACCGTGCACTGGGTGTTCGCGACCCGCTACTCCGGCACCAGCCAGTCCATGGAGGCGGCCAGGCCCAGGCGGTCCTTACCGCTGACATCGGCCATCAATGCCTGAAGGCGGGTATCAAAGCCCCAGGGCGGATTCACCACCAGCAGGCCGGAGCCGATCATGCCACGCTCCGGTGGCTGATCCAGCCGCACTTCGCTGCGCAGAATCTTGGGCACCTCGCCCTGTTCGAGTCGTTCCAGCAGAGGCCTCTCAAGGCCGTTCGCCAGTATCGGATACCAGATCAGAAACACCCCGTGGCGACATTTTCTCCAGGCCTTGATCACTGTCTCTGCCACGGTGGTGTATTCGGCCTTGATTTCATAGGACGGGTCGATCAGCACCAACAGGCGCGGTTGTGCCGGCGGCAAATTATGCAACAGGCCCTTCAGGCCATCCTGATGGCGAACATTCACCCCTTGTTTCTGCGCCCATTGCGTCAGGCGGTCGCTTTCGCCGGGATGCAACTCAAAGGCGGTGAAGCTGTCCCCGGGGCGCAGGTTCCGGGCAAACCAGGCGGGTGAACCCGGGTACACCGACACGGATTCGGGTGCCGTCGGACGTTGGGGAGCATTCAGCTCCGACAGGATGGCGAGCATCGGTTGCCAGTCCGCTGACTTCAATGCCGCACGGCATTGCCAAAGACGCTGTATTCCAGCATCCGCTTCTGCGGTTTTTCGGGCACGGTCGTCGGTCAGGTTATACAGGGCGCTGCCGGCATGGGTATCAACGCAGGCCATGGGGCTGCTCTTGGCCTTCATCATGGTAAGGGCCAGCAACAGCGCCGAATGTTTCTGAACATCGGCAAAATTGCCGGCATGAAAACCGTGTAGGTAACTCAACATCCTGGATCTCCGGTTAAAGCGGCCATCTGCTATGCTTCCGGCACCGCCAGCCAGAGGATACCTCCATTGCCGAAACAGAGACAGGACACCGTTGAGCAACTCTACAGCCTGATCGCCAATGAGGAAGACGCCCGGGTGTGCAAAGACATTCCCGACGAGGCGTGCCGGGAGGTGCCCAGGAACTTCTTTCTGATCCTGTTTGCCAATGTGCTGACCAAGCTCGGCGACCTGCTCATCAGCCCGAAAACCGTGCTGGCCTGGCTGATGAGCGCGATCGGCGCACCGGCACTGGTGGCTTGGCTGGTGCCCATCCGGGAATCCGGCTCAATGATTCCGCAGATGATGATTGGCGCCTGGATTCGGCGCAAGGCCGTTCGCAAGTGGTTCTGGACGCTCGGTGCGTTCGGCCAGGCGATCAGCGTGGCCGCCATGGCCGCCAGCGTGTGGTTCCTGCAAGGTTATGCTGCCGGCGGCGGCCTGCTGGCTGCGCTGGTGGCATTTTCCCTGGCCCGGGGATTCTGCTCGGTGTCCATGAAGGACGTGCAGGGTAAATGTATCCCGAAAACCCGGCGGGGCCGACTGTCGGGCCTGGCCACTACCCTGGGTGGCTCCGCCACCGTGGTGCTGACCGTCCTGCTGTTCTGGAACCAGGGTGACCCGGGCCTTGGCTTCTACACCGCCCTGCTGCTCCTGGCCGCCGGCCTATGGGTGGTTGCCGGTTTACTGTTCGCAAACGTCGAGGAACAAGAAGGAGAAACCGGGGGTGGCGGTAACGCCCTGAAGGAAGCCTTCAAAAGCCTGTCGCTTCTGAAAACCGACCCCCCGTTCCGGCATTTTGTCATCACCCGGGCACTGCTGCTGTGCTCTGCGCTGGCGGCCCCCTACTTCGTAGTGATGGCCCAGAAAACCTC
>DASSWD010000214.1:0-2088 GCA_035705335.1 Marinobacter sp.
CCTGCTGCTGGCCTATCATGATTTTCGCTATTACAAGGCAGGGCACCCGCTCCGGCCACTCAGCCAGGTCGTCGCAGACTGGCAGGCCCGGCGGCTGAAACAGACCCATCAGGACCTGTACGCCGACCCGGGCTACCACACCGGTCTCGAATTCCTGCTCTCGGACCTGTACGCCCCGGCTAACATGACCCGCCGGGACGACAACATCGACCGTATTTTTCCAAAAATGGTGAAATGGCTGCCGGAGCACCTGCTGGGCACCTTTGCCGGGCTGGTGGAGCTGAATCTGGTGACCCAGCGCCTGGACCTGTCACTGGCGGAAGCCCTGCACCAGCATGGCGGGAACCAGGTCACCCTCAGCCACGAACGCTACGCCCAGGCCTATCGGCTCAGCGGTGACTGGGAACAGCGGGAACGGCAACTGGCGCTGGTGGCCGACACCGGTCGGGAACTGGACCGCTACGTGCGCAACCGGACCCTGGGCTGGTTGCTGACCATGGCAAAAGGGCCGGCGGAGATGGCGGACCTGTCAGACCTTCACGGCTTTCTGCACCGGGGCTACAGCGCCTTCCGGCAGATGGCGGATGTGGAGGCCCTGATTGATCGCCTCATCCGCCGGGAACAGCAAGTGATGGACAACCTCAAAGCCGGCCACCCCGACCCGTTCGACCTGTCCGATCAGGCCTGAAGAATCTGATCCAGCTGGCTGTGAATTTCCTTTTCAATGCGGGATTTGAACGGGCGCAGCATCATGCCCAGCTCCAGATGCACGTGCAGGTCGTCATCTGACAGGGCCAACTGCCCCTTCACGCCGCTGCGCTTGAAGCGAAGTACGTCGCCGTCCCATTGGTAATCCACGTCAAACTGGGCAGACAGGTCCTGGGCCAGGTTTTCGGCGGCATCGCGGGCGTGGGACTTGTCCAGGGAGTGGGCGCGGTGAATATCAATCACAGACATGAATCAGGTATCTCGACGGTTCAGGATAAGAATGACAGTGTAAGCCGGCAAGAAACTTGTAGCCAACCCCTCAGCGGTTAGAATACGGGGTTCAGATTCTGACAGGACCATCCTTCATGAGTGAGCAGCATCCGCCGGTGTCCCCCGGCAACGGCCAGGACGACGTAACCCACTTCGGGTTCCGCAACGTGCCCAAAAGCCAGAAAGCCGGCCAGGTTGCCCAGGTTTTCCACAGCGTGGCGGGCAAGTACGACCTCATGAACGACCTGATGTCCATGGGCATCCACCGGCTCTGGAAGCGGTTTACCATCGAGCTCAGCGGCGTGCGCCCGGGCCATCAGGTGCTCGATATCGCCGGCGGCACCGGCGATCTGACCATGAAGTTCTCCGATCTGGTCGGGCCGGCCGGCAAAGTGTTCCTGGCGGACATCAACGCCTCCATGCTGCAGGTGGGTCGCGGCCGGCTGACCGACCGGGGCTACGCCGGCAACATCGAGTATGTGCAGGCGGACGCCGAACACCTGCCCTTTCCGGACAGTATGTTCCAGGCCGTTTCCATCGCGTTCGGCCTGCGCAACGTCACCGACAAGGACCAGGCCCTGCGGGACATGACCCGGGTGCTGAAACCCGGCGGCAAGCTGATGGTGCTGGAGTTCTCCAAGCCCACCAACCCGCTGCTCAACAAGGCCTACGACCTGTATTCGTTCAACGCCCTGCCGCTGATGGGCCAGTTGATTGCGGGCGACAGCGAAAGCTACAAGTACCTGGCGGAGTCCATCCGCATGCACCCCGATCAGGACACTCTGAAGGGCATGATGGAGCAGGCCGGCCTGGTGAACTGCAAGTACTACAACATGACCGGCGGCATCGTCGCCCTGCACGTAGGTATCAAACCCTGATGTTTCCGGGCCCGACCCTGCTCGCGGCCGTTGGCGCCACCGTCGAGGCGGCTCTGAACCGCACCCTGGCGCTGGACCCGGCCGGGCGCCAGGCCCTGATGACGGCGCTGACCGGCCCGGTGGAATTCCGGGTGACGGCACCGGTGGCCATGAGCTGGACCTTGATCCGCATCGGTGACCGGGTTCAGGTCCACAGCCAGCCAGACCCCGGGCCTGCGCTGGTGATTGCCGG
>DASSWD010000215.1:0-2251 GCA_035705335.1 Marinobacter sp.
CCCACCATAGACGACGGTTCACAGGAAACAATACCCCTGACCATGGACCGTTTGCAGCCGGTCTGCCGCCATCCCCGCCGCCATCAGTTTGCGGCGCACCCGGCTCAGGTGCATATCCAGGCTGCGGTCGTAACGGCTGTAGTCCCGCTCCAGAACCGTCTGGTAGAGGTGAGGTTTGGTCAGGGTTTCATTCCGGTGCGTCAACAACACCCAGAGCAGGCGGAACTGAATCTGGGTCAGAGCCACCGGCTGTTCGCCGAAATGCACCGACAGGGCCGAACGGTTGAGCACCAGATCATCGACCCGAAGTTCGGTAGGCGCGGCGCGGGTATCCCTCGGGTTCATGGTGCGCCGCAGTAGTGCCTCAATACGCAGTAACAGCTCGGTAAAACTGAAGGGCTTGGGCACATAGTCGTCAGCGCCCTGCTGATAACCCAGGATGCGCTCCTCTTCTGCACCGCAGGCGGTCAACATCATGACCGGTGTTTGGCGGGACCGGCGCAGGCGCTCCAGCACATCAAAGCCGCTCATTGCGGGCAGAAGGACGTCCAGCAGAATCAGATCCTGGCGCTGGGTCAGCGCCGACCTCAGAGCCTGCTCCCCCTCGAAACACTGGGACACCTGGTATCCCCGGGACTGCAGGAGGCGGGTGATCTGGTCGCTCAGGGTACGATCGTCTTCCACGACCAGAATGCGGGGATGGGTAGCGGGCATGGCTCATGGTCCTTCATGCAAATGATAATAAATATCATATGCAATTGGGATGGTGAGCTCAAGACTTCCAGAGTGTTAACCGGGGCTGGACAGCGCTTCCTGCAGCAGCGCCTGCAGCTCTTCCGGCATCTGCCCTGCCAACCCCAGCGCCGCCTGATGACCACGCTCGCTCATCTTGCCCCAGGTACGGCGTACGATACGCAGCCACTTCTCACGGTCGTAATCGGCTTTTTCCTGGTAGAAATCGGCAAAGTAGCGTTCCAGAAACACCAGGCAGGCAACGTCTTCCAGCAACTGGGTATCGGCATCCTGACGCAGCTCACGCTTGGTCAGAATGGTTTCCACCCGCTGGCACTCGTCTTCCGGATAACCACACTCGGCCATGATCTCAGCCGCGCGCCGGCCGTGCATGCGGCCACAGGCCTGGCGCCAGGCGTAGTAGTTCTTTCTGCCCTCGCCGTAATCGCTGCGGGGCATGGTCCAGCGCTCGATATGCTGAGCCCGGCAGGCGATCTGCATGCGCTCGGAGGGCGCCGATTCCAGCGTAAACAGCCAGCGGGTCATGTGCTGGCTGTAGGCGTACTCCCGGGGCAGGCTGTCGCCGTCAACGGGCTCCCGGTTCGGGTCTGCGCGGTTGGCGGCATCAATGGCTTCAAGTGCGCACGTCAGGCGGTCAGGCTCAGTCATCCGTCGAGTACCTCAAACCGCGGCCGACGGCCGGGCCTTGATCCGGTCGTACCAGGCCTGCAGGTTGCTCTGTTCCGGGGCGATGCGCAGATTGATCACCCGGGCGAAGGCCACCGTGGTGAACGCATTGATGTCGGCCGCGGTAAACCGGTCACAGCAGATGTAGTCATGGTCGGCCAGGTGCTGATCCAGGAACTGCATGAACTTCATCACCCCTTTACCGCACTCCTCGCCCCATTCCTTGATGGGATTCATGCGGTCTTTGAAGTAACCGGTGGTGTGCTGGAAACACATGCCCGTGGGCATAAAGAAATAGAACTCGATCCAGCGCAGCCATTGTTCAATCTGGGCTTTCTCCAGCGGGGTGTCGCCCATCAGCCTGGGTGTGTTCGGGTAGCTTTCTTCGAAATAACGGCAGATGGCCATGGTTTCGGCCAGGCAGGTGCCGTCGTCCAGCTCCATCACCGGTACTTTTTTCATCGGGTTGCGAGCAGTGAATTCAGGGCTCAGGTTCTCGCCTTTTTCCAGATCAATCTGCACGAACTCGGCTTTGTCCAGCAGGCCCTTCTCGGCCATGAACATGCGGACCCGGCGGGGGTTGGGGGTGGTTTTGGTTTCGAAGATTTTCATCGTTGTTATGGCTCCTTGTGTCACGCAATTTGACGCTGAGCGTGACCCGAATGCCCGGTTGCGTCAAGCCGCCCCGGGGCCAAGCCACGAGACCATTTGCTGCACCACCCAGGCGGGCTCATCCAGTGGCAGGTCGTGCCCCGCGTCGGGATGCAGCTTCAGGGTCCAGTTCCAGCGTTGCTCCAGGGCGGCGCTGCAACGCCAGTGCACGATGCGATCA
>DASSWD010000216.1:0-5040 GCA_035705335.1 Marinobacter sp.
TTCCGGTATCTCGATCGGCTTCAACGATTTCGAGATCCCGCCGGAGAAGTATGAGCTGGTTGATGCCGCGACCGACGAAGTAAAGGACATCGAGAACCAGTACGCGTCCGGTCTGCTGACCCAGGGCGAGAAGTACAACAAAGTGATCGACATCTGGTCCCGCGCCAACGACAAAGTGTCGAAAGCGATGATGGACCGTCTGTCCAAAGAGCAGGTCATCGGGCCCGACGGCAAACCGGTTAAAGGCGATGACGGTGCCGATCTGATGCAGGAGTCGTTCAACTCCGTTTACATGATGGCCGATTCCGGCGCCCGGGGTTCCGCGGCCCAGATTCGTCAGCTGGCCGGTATGCGTGGCTTGATGGCCAAGCCGGACGGTTCCATCATCGAGACGCCCATTACGGCTAACTTCCGTGAAGGTCTGAACGTACTGCAGTACTTCATCTCCACCCACGGTGCTCGTAAGGGTCTGGCGGATACCGCCCTGAAGACCGCGAACTCCGGTTACCTGACCCGTCGCCTGGTTGACGTGTCTCAGGATCTGGTGGTCACAGAGACCGATTGTGGCACCGACGAAGGCCTGCTGATGACGCCGCACATCGAAGGCGGCGACGTGGTGGTGCCTCTCGGCGACCGCGTACTGGGTCGTGTCACGGCTCGGGACGTGTTCACCCCGACAGATAAGGACAACGCCGTTGTAGCGGCCGGCACCCTGCTGGACGAGAAAACCGTCGAGATGATTGAGCGAGCCGGTGTGGACGAGGTCTGGGTTCGCTCTGCGATTACCTGTGACACCCGCCACGGCATCTGCTCCAAGTGTTACGGCCGTGACCTGGCCCGTGGCCACGAAGTCAACGTGGGCGAAGCTGTCGGTGTTATTGCAGCCCAGTCCATCGGTGAGCCGGGTACCCAGCTGACCATGCGTACCTTCCACATCGGTGGTGCGGCCAGCCGGGCGTCTGCGGTGGACAATATCCAGGTCAAGCACGGCGGCAAGGTTCGCCTGCACAACCTGAAGTCTATCGAGAAGAGCGATGGTTCGCTGGTGGTGGTGTCCCGCTCCTCTGCACTGGCAATTGCCGACGAGCAGGGCCGTGAGCGTGAGTGGTACAAGCTGCCTTACGGTGCGGTGCTGTCTGTGAAGAACGGTGACCAGGTTGAGGCCGGTGTGCCGGTGGCGAAGTGGGATCCCCACACGCACCCGATCATCGCTGAAGCCGAGGGTACCGCCCGCTTTACCAACATGGACCAGGGTATTACCGTACGGACCCAGACCGATGAACTGACCGGTCTGTCCACCATGGAAGTTATCGATCCGAAAGAGCGTCCGGCCGCGGGTAAAGACATTCGCCCGGCGATCCAGATCGTTGATGACGCAGGTGACGACGTTGAGCTGCCCGGTGGCGCACCGGCGACCTACTTCATGCCGGCCAACGCTCTGGTCACTATGGCCAACGGCGCGCGGATCGAGCTTGGTGACGTGGTTGCCCGTATCCCGCAGGAAAGCTCCAAGACCCGTGACATCACCGGTGGTCTGCCGCGGGTTGCCGACCTGTTCGAAGCTCGTCGTCCGAAAGAATCGGCGATTCTGGCCGAGATTTCCGGCACCGTATCGTTCGGTAAGGAAACCAAAGGCAAGAAGCGTCTGGTGATCACACCGAAGGACGGTGATGCCTACGAAGTGCTGATTCCCAAGCACCGCCAGATGAACGTGTTCGAAGGTGAGACCGTTGAAAAAGGTGAGGTCATCTCCGACGGCCCGTCCAACCCGCATGACATTCTGCGTCTGCTGGGAGTAGTTGAGCTGGCGAAGTACATCACCAACGAAATTCAGGACGTGTACCGTCTGCAGGGTGTTGTCATCAACGATAAACACATCGAGGTTATCGTTCGACAGATGCTGCGCAAGGTTGAAGTGGCTGATCCGGGCGACACCACGCTGCTGTCCGGTGACCAGGTCGAAATCAATCAGGTACTGGAAGAAAACGAGAAGGCTGTGGCTGCTGATAAAGAGCCGGCCCGTTTCGAGCGTCTGCTGCTGGGTATTACCAAGGCATCGCTGGCGACCGAATCGTTCATCTCCGCGGCTTCGTTCCAGGAGACCACGCGGGTTCTGACCGAAGGCGCCGTTACCGGCAAACGCGATTACCTGCGCGGCCTGAAGGAGAACGTGGTGGTTGGTCGACTGATTCCGGCCGGCACCGGCCTGGCCTATCACAGCGCGCGTCGTCGTCGCCGTGATATGGAGGATCAGGGGGTGACCGCGGCGGATGTCGAGGAAGCTCTGAGCGCAGAACTCAACCGCGAAGGCTGAGTTCAGCGCGCCGGCTCGGGGTAGTTACCTATGCCCCGGGCTGGTTAAAAAGAGATCAGTCATCTTGACTGACCCGGGGCGCGGGCTTACACTTGCGTCCCTTAAATTTTACCCCCTGCTCAGGGGGTAAGTTTCATTGAAATGGTTTTTTGGAGTTTGCTTACATGGCAACGATTAATCAGTTGGTGCGTAAGCCTCGTAAGCGCAAGGTGGCCAAGAGCGACGTTCCCGCGCTCCAGGCTTGCCCGCAGCGCCGTGGTGTGTGTACTCGTGTATACACCACAACGCCGAAGAAGCCGAACTCAGCACTTCGTAAAGTGTGCCGTGTTCGTCTGACCAACGGCTACGAGGTTTCCTCATACATCGGTGGTGAAGGTCACAACCTTCAGGAGCACAGTGTGGTGCTGATCCGTGGCGGTCGAGTAAAAGACCTTCCGGGTGTGCGCTATCACACAGTTCGCGGAACGCTGGACACCCAGGGTGTGCAGAACCGTAAGCAGGGCCGCTCCAAGTACGGTGCAAAACGACCCAAGTCCTGATGTCCCGAGCGGGTGTCTTTTATCGTTGCTTGTCAGAACGGTAAGAGTAAGGCTGAGTAGCATGTGCTATCTCAGGGGTTCCTGAAGACCTTTAAATATAAGGGCTTATCGATGCCTAGAAGAAGAGTTGCAGCAAAACGGGAAATCATTCCCGATCCGAAGTTCGGCAGTGCACGTCTTGCCAAGTTCATCAACCACGTGATGGAAAGCGGCAAGAAATCCGTTGCAGAGCGCATTGTATACGGCGCTCTGGCCATCGTTGCCGAAAAATCAAAGGACGAGCCGATCGATATGTTCGAAAAGGCCCTGGAAAACATCCAGCCGATGGTCGAGGTCAAATCCCGTCGTGTGGGTGGTGCTACCTACCAGGTGCCGGTAGAAGTACGGCCTTCCCGTCAGAACGCGTTGGCTATGCGCTGGCTCGTTGAATATTCCCGGAAGCGCGGTGAGAAGAGCATGGCGCAACGTCTCGCCGGCGAGATTCTTGATGCGGCAGACAGTAAGGGTGCCGCTGTGAAGAAGCGTGAAGACGTTCACCGCATGGCAGAAGCCAACAAGGCGTTCTCTCACTTCCGTTTCTAATCAGCCGAGGTTTATATCGTGGCACGCAAGACTCCTATCAAACGTTACAGAAACATTGGTATCTGTGCGCACGTGGATGCGGGCAAAACCACTACCACCGAGCGGGTGCTGTTCTACACAGGTATCTCCCACAAGATCGGTGAGGTTCATGATGGCGCCGCCACCATGGACTGGATGGAGCAGGAGCAGGAGCGTGGTATCACCATTACCTCTGCTGCGACCACCTGTTTCTGGCAGGGTATGGACAAGCAGTATCCTGAGCACCGCATCAACATCATTGATACCCCGGGACACGTTGACTTCACGATCGAAGTAGAGCGTTCCCTGCGGGTTCTCGACGGCGCGGTTGTTGTATTCTGTGGCTCCTCCGGTGTTGAGCCGCAGTCTGAGACCGTTTGGCGTCAGGCCAACAAGTACGAAGTGCCGCGCATGGTCTTCGTCAACAAGATGGACCGTGCGGGTGCCAACTTCCTGCGGGTTGTGGGCCAGATCAAGAACCGTCTGGGTGCAACGGCGGTTCCCATTCAGTTGCCGATCGGCGCTGAAGAGAACTTTGCCGGCATCGTTGACCTGATTCGCAACAAGGCCATTTACTGGAACGAAGAAGATTCCGGTATGACCTACGAGCAGAAAGACGTCCCGGCCGAGATGGCTGAAGAAGTTGCCAAGTACCGTGAGCAGATGATCGAAGCGGCCGCCGAGGCCAACGAAGAGTTCATGGAGAAGTACCTGGAAGGCAACGAGCTGACCGTCGACGAGATCAAGCAGGGTCTGCGTCAGCGCACCCTGGCCAACGAGATCGTTGTGGCCACCTGTGGTTCTGCGTTCAAGAACAAGGGTGTTCAGGCGGTTCTTGACGCAGTGATTGAGTTCCTGCCAGCTCCGGACGAAGTCAAGGCGATCCGCGGTGAAGTCGATGACGAAGGCACCGAGGAAACCCGTCCGGTTGACGACGATGCCCCGTTTGCAGCTCTGGCGTTCAAGATTGCCACCGATCCGTTCGTTGGTACCCTGACGTTCTTCCGCGTGTATTCCGGCAAGCTGGAAAGCGGTTCGGCCGTTTACAACTCGGTCAAGCAGAAGAAAGAGCGTGTCGGCCGTATGGTTCAGATGCACTCCAAGGACCGTCAGGAAATCAAAGAGGTTCTGGCGGGCGACATCGCTGCGGCCATCGGCCTGAAGAGCGTCACCACCGGTGACACCCTGTGCGACGAGAACCACAAGATTGTTCTGGAGCGGATGGAGTTCCCGGAGCCGGTTATTTCCGTCGCCGTGGAGCCGAAGTCCAAGGCCGACCAGGAGAAAATGGGCGTGGCACTGGGCAAGCTGGCTCAGGAAGACCCGTCGTTCCGTGTTCGCACCGACGAAGAGTCCGGTCAGACCATCATCTCCGGTATGGGTGAGCTGCACCTGGACATCATCGTTGACCGTATGCGTCGCGAATTCAAGGTGGAAGCCAACATTGGTAAGCCGCAGGTTGCCTACCGTGAGTGCATCCGCAAAGCAGTTGATGTGGAAGGCAAGTTTGTTCGTCAGTCTGGTGGTCGTGGTCAGTACGGTCACGTCAAGATCAAGCTTGAACCTCTGCCTCTGGATGATGAAGAT
>DASSWD010000217.1:0-3542 GCA_035705335.1 Marinobacter sp.
TTGACCGGGCGGTTACTGATTCTGGACGCCTGGGAAATGCAGTGGCGGGAAATGAAACTGGCAAAAGACCCGGAATGCCCCGTTTGCGGAAATAGTCACTAAGCCTGCCGAAGCGCCCCAGGGATGGGCCGAATCACTCCGATCTCAAAGCCTGAAACCGGGCAATCGCCTCTTTGCGGCTCTCCTTGAGATCCACAATCTGCCGCGGGTACCCCTTGGGAATCACCCCACCCCGCGCCGGATCATGAATCCGCTTGCCATCCAGCTTCGACAACTCCGGCACCCACCGGCGAATAAACGCTCCCTCCGGATCAAACCGCTCACTCTGGGTCACCGGGTTGAACACCCGGAAATACGGCGCCGCATCCGTCCCGGTCGAAGCACTCCATTGCCAGCCGCCGTTGTTCGACGCCAGATACCCATCCACCAGATTCTGCATGAACCAGGCTTCCCCCAGGCGCCAGTCCACAAACAGATTCTTGGTCAGGTACATCGCCGTGATCATCCGCAACCGGTTATGCATCCACCCCGTCGTCTTCAACTGCCGCATCGCTGCATCCACAATCGGCACCCCGGTACGGCCTTCCTTCCAGGCCTCGAAGTGCTCGCCAGGGTCGTTCCACACCAGCGCTTCGGTTTCCGGTTTGAACGCCCGGTGCATGCTCACCCGCGGGTAGTGATAGAGAATATGCACGTAGAAATCCCGCCAGGCGATCTCCGTCATCCAGGTAAACAGGCCCTGGCTCTGGCCACCTGCCTCCTGCGCCGCCGCCAGGCACTGCCGGCCAGACAGCACACCGTTGGCCAGATAGGGCGAGAGCAGACTGGTGCCGTCGATGGCCGGGAAATCCCGCGTGTCCTTGTAATCCCGCGCCCGCTCCGCTACGAACCGCTGCAGGCGGTCATGGGCCGCGTCCTCGCCGATCGGCACGACCGGCTTCGGCGCCGAGTCGAACGGGGCCAGGCGGGTGTCGGTCTGTTCCGGCTCCACCGGGTCCGCCTGGGCGGCGGGCTCCGGGTACAGACTGGGATGGGTTTCATCAATCCACGCCCGCCAGCGGCGCGAGAACGGCGTGAACACCGAATAGGGTTCCTGCTGCTGGGTCAGAATCTCACCCACCGGGGCCACGGTCTGGTCCCGGTACTTGGCGACCTGAATGCCGGCCTCCGCCAACTGGTCACGTACCTGTTTGTCCCGCCGGCGCTCGTTCACGCCATACTCCTCATTGAAGTGCAGTTGGGACACTGCATGCTGGCGGCAGAACTCAAACAACAGCGGCACACTGTCGGCAAAGGTGTCGGCGTGCAGGAAAGACAGCGGGATGCCTCTGGCGGCCAGGCTTCTTGCCAGCGCGTTGGCGTGCTCCAGAACGAATTGCGCTCTTGCAGCGGACCAGTCGTGCTGCTGCCACTGGCCCGGTGTTACCACAAAGCACGCCCGCACCGGCCCGCCCTGCTTGCAGGCGGCGGTCAGGGCAGGGTTGTCGGCAAGGCGAAGGTCGTTCCGGAACCAGACCAGCTGTGTCATATCCGTGTTCCTGTTGTCGGCTGGCGCGGGCTGGCCAGGTAGTGGAAATTACAGGCGGTAAATCATTGAGTTGTATATTCGCTGCCGCCCTGGGATTGGATTATAGTGGGTGCACTGAGACGTTGGCCCGACAAGGATTCTCCGGATGTCCACAGAGAACACCGAAATCATCAAAACCGTACAGCCCATGCCGGCGGATAACAAGATCGCTCTGGGCTGGCGGGAGTGGGTGGCCCTGCCGGATCTGGACATTCGCCGGATCAAGGCCAAGGTGGATACCGGGGCCCGCACCTCCTGCCTGCACACCTTCCGAACCGAGCCCTACACCCAGGACGGCGAACGCTGGGTGAGGTTCTGGGTGCACCCGGTGCAGCATGACATGCACCAGGTGGTGGAGTGCAACGCCCGGGTGCTGGATGAACGCACGGTATCCGATTCCGGCGGTCACAAAGAACTGAGGCTGGCAATCGAAACCACCCTGGTGGTGGGTGACCATCGTTGGCCTATTGAAATGACACTGACCAACCGGGACTCCATGCGGTTCCGGATGTTGCTGGGGCGAACCGCCATGGCCGGGCGCTCGATGATTTACCCAGAAGCTTCCTATCTCGCCGGTGAGCCGGCATTAAGGACCTGATTATGAAAATCGCGGTACTGTCCCGTAACCGTCACCTTTATTCCACCCGGCGACTGGTCGAAGAGGGCGTCAACCGGGGGCATGAGGTGAAGGTGATCGACTGCCTGCACTGCTCCATGAACATCACCTCCGCCGACCCCCGTATCCACTATCACGAGGAGGTGCTGGAAGACTTCGACGTGGTGATTCCCCGCATCGGTGCCTCGGTGACTTTCTATGGCACCGCGGTGCTGCGCCAGTTCGAAATGATGGGCGTATTTCCGGTGAACGAATCGGTCGCCATCACCCGTTCCCGGGACAAGCTGCGCTCGCTGCAGCTGCTGGCCCGCAAAGGGGTGGGTATGCCGGTGACCGGCTTCGCCAACAAGCCGGACAACGTGCCGGAGCTGCTCAAGATGGTCGGTGGCGCACCGGTGGTGATCAAGCTGCTGCAGGGCACCCAGGGCATCGGCGTGGTACTGGCGGAAACCCGCAAAGCGGCCGAGAGCGTGATTGAGGCCTTCATGGGCCTGAAAGCCGACATTCTGGTGCAGGAGTTCATCAAGGAAGCCGGCGGTGCCGACATTCGCTGCTTCGTGATCGGTGACAAGGTGATTGCCGCCATGAAACGCCAGGGCGCCGAAGGCGAATTCCGCTCCAATCTGCATCGAGGTGGCACCGCTTCACTTGTGCGCATCACCCCGGAAGAGCGGCGCACCGCCATTACTGCAGCCAAGGCCATGGGCCTGAACGTGGCGGGTGTGGATTTGTTGCGCTCAAGTCGCGGCCCGCTGGTGATGGAGGTGAACTCCTCTCCGGGGCTGGAAGGTATAGAGAACGCAACGAACAAAAACGTGGCGGGCATGATCATCAACTGGACCGAGAAGAACTATCAACCGTGGAAAACCAAGACCAGAGGCAGAGGGTGAGCAAGGTGGTGAAAGCCACCCGCGCTCCATTTGAAATTGCCGGTGCCCAGATCAAGGCCGGCACCCGCGAGACCGTGGAAGTGCCGGTGGCCAAGCTTTACACCCACACGCCGCTGCACATTCCCGTGGAAGTGGTGCACGGCCGCCGGGACGGCCCCGTGTTAATGGTGTGTGGCGCCATCCACGGCGACGAAATTAACGGGGTGGAAATCGTCCGCCGGGTACTGACCAATTCTGCGCTGAGGAACCTGCGTGGCACCCTGGTGGCCGTGCCGATCGTCAATATTTTCGGGTTTGTACAGCGAACCCGCTACCTGCCCGACCGCCGCGACCTGAATCGCTGCTTCCCGGGCAGTGAAAGCGGCTCTCTGGGCGGGCGCATTGCCTACCTGCTGCGCACCCAGATTATGGAAAAAGTCAGCCACATCATCGATCTGCACACCGGTGCCGTGCACCGGTTCAACCTGCC
>DASSWD010000218.1:0-5899 GCA_035705335.1 Marinobacter sp.
TCAGTTTGGCGAGTTTCTCGAACGGGTAGGGGTGCAGTCTTTCCAGATTCGGGTTCATTCGATGTCGTCCAGCATGGTACAGAGGTCCTGTTGCAGGGCCTGGCAGACGTCCGGGTCGCGCAGGGGTTCGCCGTGCTCGTCGGTGATAAAGAAAACGTCTTCCACACGCTCGCCCAGGGTGGCAATCTTGGCGTTGGTCAGGCGCACCCGGTGCTCCAGCAATACCTGGCCGATGCGGGCCAGCAGGCCGGGGCGGTCCGGGGTGATCACTTCCATGACCGTGCGCTGGTTTATGGTGTCGTTGGAAAAGGTCACTTCCGTCGGGAATGCAAAATGTTTGAGTTGCCGGGGCGTGCGCCGGTGGATGATGTCCGGGTAGTCCTCCGGGTCGTCCAGTTCCTCGATCAGCCGTTTGCGCACTCGCTCTTTGCGGGCCGGGTCCACCCCCAGGGGTTTGCCTTTTTCATCCAGTACGACGTAGGAACTGATCGAGTAAGGCCCCTCGGTGGCGTTGATACGGGCGTCAACGATATTCAGATTCAGCTGTTCCAGAACCGCCGTCGTGGCGGCGAACAGCGCCACCCGATCTTTCATGTAGATGATGATCTGGGAGTAACCGTCGGTGGGACCGCCGCGGGTATCCCGGATCAGCACCAGTGGGTCGGGGTTGTCGCCATGACGCAGGATCGCCGCTGTTTGCCAGGCGATATCCACGGTGGAGTCCTGCAGGAAGTACTCTTCGTCCACGGTGTCCCAGATCCGGTCGATCTGCTCGTCGGACATATTCTGGGCGTGCAGGATTTCCCGGGCTTCCTCGCGGGTGGCGCGAATCCATTCCTGACGGTCCACCGGGGTATCGGTGCCCCGGCGCAGTGCCCGCTTGGTCTCAATGTACAGCTGGCGCAACAGTGACGCACGCCAGGTGTTCCAGAGCTTGGGGTTGGTGGCGCTGATGTCACAGACGGTCAGGACATACAGGTAATCCAGGTGCGCCTGGCTGGGCACAGCCCGGGCGAAGGCCTGAATAATATCCGGGTCTGAGATGTCCTTGCGCTGGGCGGTCATGGACATCAGCAGGTGGTTCTCCACCAGCCAGGAAATCAGCTTGGTGTCGCGCTCGCTCAGGTGGTGGCGTTTGCAGAAGCCCTCCGCATCCACCGCGCCCAATTCGGAGTGGTCGCCGCCGCGACCCTTGGCGATGTCGTGGTAAAGCCCGGCGATAAACAGGGTTTCCAGTTTGGGCAGCCGGTGAATCAGCCGGGACGCCAGCGGGTACTCGGTTCGCGCCTCGGTGCTGTTCAGGCTGACCATGTTGCGGATCACCCGCATGGTGTGGGCGTCCACGGTGTAGATGTGGAACAGGTCGTGCTGCATCTGGCCGATGATCTGGCCGAATTCCGGCAGGTAGCGGCCGAGCACATTGTACTTCTTCATGGCCGACAGGGTCTGATCCAGCGGGTGGGGCGTACGCAGCAGTTCCATGAACAGCGTGGTCACAGCCAGGTCGCTGCGAAAGGCATCATCAATCAAGTGCCGGTGGGCCCGAAGAGAACGGATGGTAGTGGCCCGAATCCCTTTGATCTCCGGGTGCTGCGCTATCAGCACAAAAATCTCCATGATGGAGTAGGGCGCGTAGGCGAAGACCTGGTTGTTGATGGCTTCAATATAGAAGTTGCGCATCTGGAAGCGTTTGTTCAGGGGGCGGATGTCGTCTTCCGTGCCGCTGCCGATGATGGCTTCGTCATAGTACTGCAGAATCACGTCGGCCAGCTCCGCCAGCGCCAGCACCGTGCGGTAGTAGGATTGCATCATCAGCTCAATACCCAGGCGCTTGTCTTCGTCGTGGTAGCCAAGCATATGGGCCAGGGCGCGCTGGTGGTCGAACAGCAGCCGGTTCTCGTTCCGGTCAGCGATCAGTTGCAGGCCGTAGCGCAGTCGCCAGAGGAAGGTTTCGCCCTGGAGCAGAATCTGATGCTCTTCCTCCGTGAGAATGCTGAAGCGGGTCAGGTCGGAAATGTTCTGCAGGCCGAAGTGCCGCTTGGTGATCCAGCCGATGGTCTGGATGTCCCGCAGGGCGCCGGGCGAGCCTTTGACATTGGGCTCGAGGTTGTATTCGGTGTCGCCGTATTTCTGGTGGCGCTGCTGCTGCTCTTCCCGCTTGGCGATGAAGTAATCACGGTCGGTGCTGACCCCGTCGGAGTACACCCGCTCACTCAATTCACTGCGCAGGTTGTCCGGTCCGGCGATCGTCCGGGTTTCCAGCAGGTTGGTCAGGATGGTGATGTCGCCTTTGGCAGCGCTGATGGATTCGTCCAGGCTACGCACGCTGTGCCCGATGTCCAGTCTCAGGTCCCACAGCAGGGTGACGAAGCCGGTCAGATCGTCCTGCCACTCGGGCTCCACACCGTTGCGAGTCAGAATCAGCAGATCGATGTCGGAATGAGGGTGAAGTTCACCTCGGCCGTAACCACCCACCGCAATCAATGCGACGTCAGAGGACTGGGCAAACGGGTAGCGGTTCCAGATCAGCCTTAACACCCGGTCTACGGTGTTGGCGCGCGCCTTCACCAATGCTCTGACGTCTTCGCCGTTACGGAAGGCTTCTGAGTCAGCGTTGTAGCGTTCCTTTAAATACGCGCGGGCCGCAACGACCGGCGAGTTGTCCTGGCTGATGCGGGATTCCAGCGCGCTCAGGTCCACTTAGAATGACTCGTCCGAACGTTTGGTCAGCACTTCGTAACCGTCTGCGGTCACCAGAATGGTGTGCTCCCACTGGGCGGAGAGCTTGTGATCCTTGGTGACTACTGTCCAGCCGTCGGCCATCAGTTTGGTCTGGAACTTGCCCTGGTTGATCATCGGTTCGATGGTGAAGGTCATGCCTTCCTGAAGTTCCATACCGGTGCCGGGCTTGCCGTAATGCATCACCTGCGGCTCTTCATGGAACACCTTGCCAATACCATGGCCGCAGTAGTCACGCACCACCGAATAGCGGTGTTTTTCGGCGTGCTGCTGAATGACATGGCCGATGTCGCCCAGGCGGGTGCCGGGCTTGACCAGCTCAATGCCTTTATACAGGCATTCCTGGGTAATTTGGATCAGTCGCTCGCTGCCGGGTTTGGGCTGGCCAACGATCCACATTTTGCTGGTGTCACCGTGGTAGCCATCTTTAATGACGGTGACGTCAATGTTGATGATGTCGCCGTTCTTCAGCAATTTTTTCTCGGACGGAATGCCGTGACAAATTACATGATTCACCGAGGTGCAGATGGACTTTGGAAAGCCCTTGTAATTCAGGGGTGCCGGGATGGCCTGCTGCTCGTTGACGATGTAATCGTGGCAGATGCGATCCAGCTCCTCGGTGGTTACACCGGCTTTGACGTGCTCGCCGATCATCTCCAGCACTTCTGCTGCCAGACGGCCAGCCACTCGCATCTTCTCGATTTCTTCCGGGGTCTTGATCGTTACCTGCATCGGGCTTCCTGTTCGTTTGCGCCAAACCGGCATTTTAAGGGTCCGGAGCCCCGCGTACAAGGAAGGCGCAGGGCAAAAGTAATGGCGCCTGCAGGCGGGTTTGTGGTATAAACGCGCCCGCTGGAAACGAATCCAGTAAATTCACACACGTGTCAGCACGTTGTCCCAGGGTGCCGCTCCCTCTGATTAAGGGGTGTCGGTTGGGGCAATTGGATGCGTGGAGGACTAACCCGAAGCTAAAAGGTAACTATCATGGCTCAGGTAAATATGCGTGACCTGCTGAAAGCAGGTGCTCACTTCGGTCACCAGACCCGCTACTGGAACCCGAAAATGTCGAAGTTCATCTTCGGCGCCCGTAACAAGATTCATATCATCAACCTGGAGCAGACAGTTCCGGCCATGAATGAAGCGCTGAACTTCATTCAGTCCCTGGCTGAGAACAAGAACAAGATCCTGTTCGTTGGCACCAAGCGTGCGGCGGCCAAGATCGTCAAGGAAGAAGCACAGCGCGCTGGCCAGCCCTACGTTAACCATCGCTGGCTGGGCGGCATGCTCACCAACTACAAGACTATTCGTCAGTCCATCCGTCGCTTCCGTGAGCTGGAGGCTCAGAGCCAGGACGGTACCTTCGACAAGCTGACCAAGAAAGAAGCCCTTGAGCGTACCCGTGAAATGGACAAGCTTGAGCGCTCCATCGGTGGTATCAAGGACATGGGCGGTCTGCCGGATGCCCTGTTCGTGATCGACGTTGACCACGAGCGTATCGCCATCAAGGAAGCCAACAAGCTGGGCATTCCTGTTATCGGCGTTGTTGATACCAACAGCGACCCGGACGGCGTTGATTACGTTATTCCGGGCAACGATGACGCCATCCGCGCCATCCAGATCTACGTGCAAGCTGTGGCTGACACTTGCCTTGAAGCTTCTCAGTCTGCCGGTGCCGGCGCTGATGAGTTCGTCGAAGTAAGTGAAGACGCCGGCGCTGCTCCGGCTGCCGAGTAACACCGGCTTCACGATCAAGATGTACGGTGTACCCGGTGGTTACTCCCGGGTACACCGCTCCACTGAATTCGGAAACGATTAAAGAGGATTGAACATGGCTGCTATTACCGCTGCAATGGTCAAAGAGCTGCGTGAGCGTACCGGCCTTGGCATGATGGAGTGCAAGAAGGCGCTGGTTGAAGCTGGTGGTGATGTCGACGCGGCAATCGAAGAGCTGCGCAAGTCTTCCGGCCTGAAAGCCGCCAAGAAAGCTGGCCGTACCGCCGCTGAAGGTGTGTCTCTGGTCAAGGTATCTGACGACAACACCGTTGCCTATATTCTGGAAGTGAATTCTGAGACTGACTTCGTTGCCCGTGACGACAACTTCATGAACTTCGCCAACGACGTTCTGAACGTGGCGTTCAGCAAGGGCGAAACCGATGTGGCTGCGCTGATGGCCGGCGAGTTGGAAGCCAAGCGCGAAGCGCTGGTTCAGAAGATCGGCGAAAACATCAGCGTTCGCCGCATCGTCAGGATTGAAGGCCCGGTTGTGGGCGGATACGTTCACAGCAACAACAAGATTGCTTCCGTGGTTGCCCTGAGCGCTGGTGACGAAGAGCTGGCCCGTGGCATTGCCATGCACGTTGCCGCTGTGAACCCGCGCGTCGGCAAACCGGAAGAGATGCCGGCCGAAGAGCTGGAAAAGGAAAAGGAAATCATCAAGGCCCAGCCGGATATGGAAGGCAAGCCTGCTGAAATCGTCGAGAAGATGATGGGCGGCCGGATCAAGAAATTCCTGGCGGAAAACAGCCTGATCGAGCAGCCGTTCGTCAAGAACCCGGACCAGAAAGTGGGCGACCTGATCAAAGCAGCCGGTGGTGAACTGGTCGGTTTCGTTCGTCTGGAAGTGGGCGAAGGCATCGAGAAAGAAGAAGTGGATTTTGCTGCTGAGGTGGCTGCGGCCGCTGGCACCAACAAGGCTTGATCCCCTTCTGAGCGCTGCTGCGGATGATGGCAGCGCTACCTTAGTCTGCCACGTCAGTCGGGCCTACCCGGCTTTCGTGGCGGGCTTGTATCTGAGATACCCCTTTTTGAGGAGTATGTCAGATGCAGGCCTGAAGCAGGTTTGCGCCGGATAGCCAACAGACGAAAAGGGGATCACCATGCCGACATCTTCCAAAAACCAGCCCAGGTACAAGCGCGTTCTCCTGAAGCTCAGCGGCGAAGCCCTGATGGGGGAGCACGATTTCGGTATTGATCCCAAGGTTCTTGACCGTATGGCCCTCGAGATCGGAGCGCTGATTGGCATTGGTGTCCAGGTCGGCCTGGTCATCGGTGGTGGCAACCTGTTCCGCGGTGCCGCACTGAACGCTGCCGGCCTGGACCGGGTCACTGGGGATCACATGGGCATGCTGGCGACAGTAATGAACGGCCTGGCCATGCGGGA
>DASSWD010000219.1:0-2497 GCA_035705335.1 Marinobacter sp.
GATGTTCAGGGACGACTGGGCGTTGTTGTGGTAGCCCAGATCCCCCATGCGCAGCGACGTGGCGTACTCGCCGAACCAGGTGCGGTCATCGAAGCGGCTCAGGCCATGATCAACATTGGAAACAAAGCTGGCATCCAGCGCCGGCGAGGCACCGAACAGCAGCATCAGCAGCCAGCTGCGACGGCGGAAGTTTCGGATCAGCCAGAAGTACTGGTCGGATTTGAAATCCTGCAGTGGGCCGGTGTCGCCGGCCAGCGCCTGCCAGCGCTGCCAGAAGCTGTCTGGCAGCGACAGGTTGTAATGGGCTCCGGCAATGCTCTGCATCACCCGGCCATAGCGCACTGCCAGGCCCTGCCGGTACACGTGCTTGAGCTGACCGATGTTCGAGCTGCCATAGCGGGCAATGGGGATGCTGGGGTCGCCGTCAATTTCACAGGGCATGCTGGCGGCCCAGAACACTTCGTCGCCCAGGTTCTGCTGCACAAACCGGTGGATGTCCCGCAGCGACGCCAGCACCTCATCGGTGCTCTTGCAAACCGGGGTGATCAACTCCAGCAACGCTTCGGAGTAATCGGTGGTGATGCGGGGATGGGTCAGCGCAGAGCCGAGGGCGTCCGGGTGGGGCGTTTGGGCAATAAAGCCCGTGCCGTCCACCCGCAGGCCTTCTTTTTCTACCCCTTTCAGAAAACCGTCCCAATCCTCGGCGGTCAGCTGACGAAACAGGGAGTGGCGGGTTTGTGCCATGGTGTGCTCCTGCTGACGCGGCGGTGGCACCAGTCAGCCCCCGCCGCGAGTGGATCAATGGTGTGGGTTAACGACCGCCCTTGCGGGCCGACGCCAAAGCCTGAGCCAGGGCGCCCGCCATAGCACCCTGCTGGTCCGGCGCGCCGGAAGATTTGCCGCCCGGCGACGGGCGGCTCTTGCGTTCGCCGCCGTCACGGGGCGGTCGGCCAGACGTCTCGGCGCCGGGCTGGTCATCCATACGCATGGACAGGGCAATCCGTTTCCGGGGAATGTCCACATCCATCACTTTCACCTTTACGATATCACCCGCCTTCACGACTTCGCGCGGGTCTTTGACGAAAGTATGGGACAGCGCCGAGATATGCACCAGACCGTCCTGGTGCACGCCGATGTCGACAAACGCCCCGAAATTGGTGACGTTGGTCACGGAGCCTTCCAGTACCATGCCAGGCTTAAGATCGCTCAGGGTTTCGACGCCCTCTTCAAAATGCGCGAAACGGAACTCCGGCCGCGGGTCACGACCCGGCTTTTCAAGTTCAGCGATGATGTCCTTGATGGTGGGCAGGCCAAATTGCTCGGTTACGTAGTCCCTGGGGTTCAGACCGCGCAGGAAGGCGGCATCGCCGATAATGTTCTCGACCTTCTTACCGTTGCGCTCGGCGATGGCGGTCACCACGCCATAGGCTTCCGGGTGCACGGACGAGCGATCCAGCGGGTTATCGCCACCGGCGATGCGCAAAAAGCCCGCTGCCTGCTCAAAGGTACGCTCACCCAGGCGGGTTACTTTCAGCAGCTGCTTGCGGTTGGTGAACTTGCCGTTCTGGTTGCGGAAATCGACAATGTTCTGGGCAATGCCCGGGTTCAGGCCGGACACACGCGTGAGCAGCGGTACGGAGGCGGTGTTCAGGTCGACGCCTACGCCGTTTACGCAGTCTTCCACCACGGCATCCAGGCTACGGGACATCTGCACCTGGGACACGTCGTGCTGGTACTGGCCGACGCCGATGGATTTGGGTTCGATCTTCACCAGCTCCGCCAGCGGGTCCTGCAAACGGCGAGCGATGGACACCGCGCCGCGGATGGTGACGTCCAGATCCGGCAATTCCCGTGAGGCAAACTCGGAGGCGGAATAGATCGACGCGCCGGACTCGTTCACCACGATGCGCGCCAGCTTGAGTTCCGGATAGCGCTTGCACAAATCGCCCACCAGCTTTTCAGTCTCCCGGGAAGCAGTGCCGTTGCCGATGGCCACCAGCTCAATCCGGTACTTCTGGCACCAGGCCGCCAGTTGTGCGATCGAGGGCTCCCACTTGTTCTGGGGTGCATGGGGAAAAATGGCGCCGTGGTCGACCACCTGACCAGTGCCGTCGATTACCGCGACCTTCACACCGGTACGCAACCCCGGGTCCAGGCCCAGCGTTGGCCGGGGGCCGGCTGGGGCCAGCAACAGCAAGTCTTTCAGGTTGGCGGCAAAGACGTTGATGGCTTCCGCTTCAGCGGCCTCGCGCACCTGGCCCATCAGGTCGGTCTCGATCTGGGTGGACAGCTTGACCCGCCAGGTCCAGCGCACCACCTCGGACAACCACTTGTCAGCCGGACGGCCGTTGTCACGGATACGCCAGTGGGCGGCTATGCGCTGCTCCGCCGGGTGCGGCTGGCGGCGGTCTTCCGGCTCGTCAGCCAGCACGATGCTGTAGGCCAGCACGCCCTCATTGCGGCCACGCAGAATGGCCAGGGCCCGGTGCGAGGGCAC
>DASSWD010000220.1:0-26130 GCA_035705335.1 Marinobacter sp.
CCGGCGTCGGTGCCCGGGTGGATGCGGGTGCTTTCCAGGCGGCTGCGCTCACGGGCGATGGCCTCGCGCTTGTCGCTGAATTTCTGCCAGCGTTCGTCGTCCACCAGGCCGAGGTTGCGGCCGGTTTCGGTCAGGCGCAGGTCGGCGTTGTCTTCCCGCAGGATCAACCGGTATTCGGCGCGGCTGGTGAACATCCGGTACGGCTCCTGCGTGCCCATGGTAATCAGGTCGTCCACCAGCACGCCCAGGTAGGCCTCGTCCCGGCGCGGGTACCATTCGTCCTTATCCTGGGCGCGCAGGGCGGCGTTGATGCCGGCCAGCAGGCCCTGGGCGCCGGCTTCTTCGTAGCCGGTGGTGCCGTTGATCTGGCCGGCGAAGTACAGGCCCTGGATGAACTTGGTTTCCAGGGTGTGGCGCAGGTCCTGGGGATTCAGATAATCGTATTCGATAGCGTAGCCCGGGCGGGTGATGTGGGCGTTCTCAAAGCCCGGAATCGACCGCACCGCCGCCAGCTGGATGTCGAACGGCAGGCTGGTGGAGATGCCGTTCGGGTAGAGCTCGTGGGTGGTCAGGCCCTCGGGCTCGACAAAAATCTGGTGCGAGTCCTTGTCCGCAAAACGGTTGACCTTGTCTTCGATGGACGGGCAATAGCGCGGGCCAACGCCCTCGATGTTGCCGGCGAACATGGGCGAACGGTCAAACCCGCTGCGAATGATGTCGTGGGTTTGTTCGGTGGTGCGGGTGACGTAGCAGCAGACCTGCTCCGGGTGTTCGTCCCGGCTGCCGATGAACGACATCACCGGCGTCGGGCTGTCGCCGAACTGTTGTTCCATCACCGAGAAGTTCACCGAACGGGCGTCGATGCGCGGCGGCGTGCCGGTTTTCAGACGGCCAACGTTGAACGGCAGTTCCCGCAGGCGTCTGGCCAGGGCATTGGCCGGGGCATCGCCAGCACGGCCGCCGGCATGGTTCTGCATACCGATGTGGATAACGCCGCCCAGAAAGGTGCCGGTGGTCAGCACCACGGTGCGGGCGTTGAAGTGGATGCCGGTCTGGGTGACCACGCCGGTGACCTGATCGTTTTCCACAACCAGATCGTCGGCAGCCTGCTGGAACAGGGTGAGGTTGGGCTGATTTTCCAGCATGTGGCGAATCGCCGCCTTGTACAGTATGCGATCGGCCTGGGCGCGGGTGGCGCGCACCGCCGGGCCTTTACGGCTGTTCAGTACCCGGAACTGGATACCGGCTTTGTCCGTCGCCCGGGCCATGGCGCCGCCCAGGGCGTCGATTTCCTTGACCAGATGGCTCTTGCCAATGCCGCCGATGGCCGGGTTGCAGGACATCTGGCCCAGGGTTTCAATGTTGTGGGTCAGCAGCAGGGTCTGCGAGCCCATGCGCGCGGCCGCCAGGGCGGCTTCAGTGCCAGCATGGCCACCACCAATGACAATCACATCGAAACGGGTCGGGAACTCCACACGTCACCTCAAACAATCGGGGGATTGAACAGGCCGGCGAGTATACCGTCTCGCCGGGGATTTTGCAGTGGGGATGTGCAATTTTTAACCAGATCTGCCTGACAGAACTAGGTGAATACCGAAACTTTCGACAATTCAGGCCTTTGGCACGCAGAGTTGAAAAAAGTATTCAACTAGTTATCCACATAACTGAAGTCTGTTTCAGTGCACCAGAAATAGTTCAGCTTACTGATTTTAATGGTAATTTAATAAATCATCCAACGGTTATCCGTAGGTTATTCCATTATTTATCCACAGCTCCGTCAGCGTTTCGCCGCAAACCCAACACCGCCACCCAGACGACCGCGTTAACCACCGACAACAACAGGAACAACCCGGGGATACTGACACCCAACACGCCCAGCACCAGAATGCCCACCAGCGCACTGCAGACCATGAACAGGGCATTGATCACGTTCAGGGCCGCAATGATGCGGGCCCGCTTTTGGTCTGGCGTGTGGTGCTGGATAAAGGCATACAGCGGCACAATGAACAGCCCGCCGCAGACGCCGATACCCATCAGGTCCAGAAGCACCCGCAGATAGGTCAGGTCGGTGAGCAGGGTCAGCCAGGTGCTGGCGGCCGGCGCCACCGGCACCGCAAAGTAGAGATCAACTCCGAACAACGTCAGCCCCAAAGCGCCCCAGGGCACTGGCTTCAGGGTGATGCGATGCCGGGTGATCCGCTCGCACAGGGTTGAACCGGCGGAGATACCGACAATGAACAGCGCCAGCAGCAGGGTTACCACGGTTTCATCCCCCGCCAGCCAGGTTTTGGCGAAGTTGGGGAACTGGGTGAGATAGGCCGCCCCCAGAAACCAGAACCAGGAAATAGCCAGCACGGCTTTGAGTACCTGGGGCCGTTCTCCTGCCACCGACATCAGCCGCCAGGTTTCCAGAAAGGGCCGGAAACGAACGGTCAGCTCCGAGGCCCGATCATCGGTGGGCGGCACCTGCCGGGCGGCCAGGTACCCCAGCACCGCCATCACCACCACGGCCACCGCGGTGATCCGGGCCGCCTGGTCGTCAGTCATGATCACCCCCGCGGCAATGGTCCCCAGCAGGATCGCCACAAAGGTGCCCATTGCCACCAGGCCATTGCCACCGACCAGTTCATTATCTGCCAGCACCCGGGGCAGAATCGCGTATTTCACCGGGCCGAAAAAGGTAGACTGGGTGCCCATCAGGAACAGCAGCACCAGCAACGCTTCATACCAACCGAACCACAGCGCCACCGCGGCCGCCAGCATGATGACGATCTCCGCCGCCTTTACCGCCCGTATGATCTGTGCTTTCTCATAACGATCCGCCAGTTGCCCGGCGATACCGGAAAACAGGAAGAACGGCAGGATGAACAGGAAAGCGGCCAGGTTGACCACCACGTCCACCGACAGCCCCATCAGCCCGCCCGCCTGATAGGTGATCAACAGCAACAGGGCGTTCTTGTAGAGGTTGTCGTTGAACGCGCCGGAGAACTGAGTGAGGTAGAACGGCAGAAAACGGCGCTGCCCCAGTAATCGGAACTGGCTGCCTGTGCTCATGGGTGATCGCGCTGAGGCACCTGAACCGCACCGGGGCCAGCCACAGGACCTGAAGCAAGACGCTCGATCTCCTTCTCCACCGCATTGGCGGATTTGGCGAATCGCGCCAGCAGGTTATACAACACCGGAATAATAAACAGCGTCAAGGTAGTGGCAAATATAAGACCGCCAAGAATCACCGTGCCAATGGCGGCTCGACTCTCCGCCCCGGCACCGGTCGCGATCACCAGCGGTATGGCACCGAACACGGTGGAAATGGTGGTCATTAACACCGGGCGGAAGCGCAGAGTGGCGCCCTCCAGTATGGCGTCACGCACCGCGTAACCCTCGTCCCGGAGCTGATTGGCGAATTCCACAATCAGAATTCCGTTCTTCGCCATTAATCCCAACAACATCACGATCCCGATCTGACTGTAAATGTTCAGGCTGATGCCAGCCCACGCCAGTGAAATCAGGGCGCCTGTCACTGCCAACGGCACAGACAACATGATGATCAGCGGGTGAATCCAGCTTTCAAACTGAGCGGCCAGAACAAGGAATACGATCACAAACGCCAGGCCAAAGGTAATGTAGATGGCCGCCGACGACTCCTGGAACTCCCTGGACAGGCCTTTATAACTGACCCGAGCCTCAGGCGGCAGATTATCCACCGCCAGATCATTCAGGTAATTCAACGCCGAACCCAGATCATAACCTTCCGCCAGTGAGGCACTGATCACCACCGCAGGCAGCCGGTCGATACGGCGTAGATCCGGGTTCGCTCCAATCTCTTCCACCGTCACCAGGGCCTTGAGCGGAATGAGTTCACCGCCTTCGCGAGGGCGAAGAAATATCTGTTCAAGATCCCCGGGGGTAGCGCGGTCGGCATCATTGGCCTGGATGATAACGTCGTACTCCTGGCCGCGATCGAGATAAGTGGTAACCTGACGGGACGCCAACATGGTCTGCAGGGTCAGGCCCACTTCTTCGACTGTGATATCCAGATCTGCGGCCCGATTCCGATCAATGTTTACACGCAGTTCGGGGCGGGTAAGTTCAAAATCGGTGTCGACATTCAGCAGGTTAGGATTTTCTTTCGCTCGCTCGACGATTTCCTGGCTCCAGGCCTGAACAGACTCGTAATCCGGACCCGCGACGACAAATTCGACCGGCTGGCTGAAACCCCGCTGGCCCAGTCCGGGCGGATTAATCACATTGACCTGGATACCAGAGTTATCAGACAACTTCTGGCGCAGTTCTGTGGTGACCTGTTGCTGCTTTACTTCCCTGTCATCCCAATGTTGGAGGCCTAGGATCATGAAGGCGCGGTCTTGTTCATCCCTGAAACCGACAATCGACAATAACCGGTCGGCGACACCACCATCCAGATAAGTGGCTACTTCGTCCTCGGCCTGACGCACGAAGTGATCGGTGTACTCCACGGTGGCACCCCGGGGTGCACTGGCTGGCATGATGATGACGCCCCGGTCTTCAGTAGGTGCCAGTTCCTGTGGCAGGCGTGGAAAAATGACGACGGCCATGACCAGCCCTGCCAGACCGATACCAATCAGCAACCCCGGCTGGTTCAGTGAAAAATCAAGCATTCGCCGATAGCCGCCTGCCAGCCCATTGAGCACTTTTTCACTGAAGGCCCACAACCGATGGCCCTCCTCGGTTTCAGGACTGTGCCGGAGCCACTTGGAACACAACATGGGCGCCAGGGTCAGTGCTACCACGCTGGAAAAGATCACCGCGGCCGCCAGCGTGAAACCGAACTCAGCAAACAGACGACCAATGTTACCGCCCATAAAAGAAATCGGGACGAACACGGCCACCAGAGTCAATGTGGTGGCAATGACGGCAAACGCTACCTGTCTGGCGCCCCGAAAAGCCGCCAGTAGAGGCGGCTCGCCCTCGTCAATCCGGCGCTGGATATTCTCGAGCATCACAATGGAGTCATCGACCACAAGGCCAATGGCCAGAATCACCGCCAGCAACGTCAGAACATTAATGGAGAATCCGAGAAAACCAAGACCTATGAATGAGCCAATCACCGCCACGGGAATGGTCACCGCGGGGATCAATGTCGCCCGCCAGGATCTCAAAAACAGGAAAATGACCAGAATGACCAGTGCCACACCCATCGCCAGGGTGATCAGAACCTCTTTGATGGAGGCTCTGATAAAAATGGACTCATCGTAGTTTTCTGCGATCGTAACTTCTGGCGGCAGGGTTTCACGGATCTCGGCAAGCTCAGCCCGCACGGCGTTGGAAACCGAGACCGTATTGGCTTTTGACTGGCGGATAATGCCCATACCAATGGCGGTTTCACCATTGGCCCGTAATCGGCTGATATCAGACTCCACACCCATCTGCACATTGGCCACTTCGCTCAGACGGATCAGGTCATTACCGTCGCGCCGAATGACCAGGTCACGGAATTCTTCTACCGTCTCCAGCCGGCCTTCCGCGCGCACGGTAAAGTTGCGGGTCGACGAATCGATAGATCCTGCCGGCAACTCCACGTTATTGGCCCTGAGCGCGCGCTCTACCTCGGAAACGGTAATGTTTCTGGCCGCCAGGCGGCTGCGATCCAGCCAGACACGGATGGCATAACGGCGCTCACCACCAATGTTTACGTTAGCCACACCGTCAAGAACGGAAAGACGATCCACCAGGACACGATCGGCGAAGTCTGTCAGTTCCGCACTATCCCACACGTCACTGCTCAGGGTGATCCACATCATCGGGCGGGCGTCAGAGTCGGCTTTCTGCACCACAGGCGGATCGGCTTCTTCTGGCAGTTCGTCGAGAATCCGGGAAACGGCATCCCGAACGTCATTGGCGGCAATATCGATGTCCCGGGAGGTGTTAAATTCGATACTGGTCCGAGATTCACCCTGTTCGGTCGAGGACTCAATGGAACGAATGCCCTCAATACCACTGATAGCACCTTCTATCACCTGGGTGATCTGGGTATCGACAACCTCTGCCGCAGCACCCGTGTAATCGGTTGCCACCGATACCACCGGCGGGTCAATATCCGGATATTCCCGGACCGGCAGCCCCAGCAGTGCGGCCAACCCGAAAACCACAATCAGCAGGTTGAGTACGGTGGCAAAGACCGGCCTTTTGATAGAGATATCTGAGAGCACCATGGATCAAAACTCCACAGCGTTGGCAAACCGGTTATCCGGAATCGCCTGGTCGGATGAGACATCACGGATACGATCACCGGTACTCAACCGGTCCTGGCCGGTGATAATCACGCGATCAGCGGTGGTAAGGCCTTCCCGCACCTCCACCCAGCCGGGTAATCGAGAACCCGTTGTCACCGATACACGGCGTGCGACGCCATCTTCGGCAACAAAAACGTACTTCTCATCGCCCCTTATCAGCAGAGCCTGTTCAGGAATAACCAGGCCTTCACGCTCCTGTAACGTCAGCGTAGCGGACATGAACTGGCCCGGGCGCAGCTTGTCCTGGGCATCATCGATCAACGCCCGAACCGTCAGTGTGCGGCTCAGTTCACTGATGCGACTGGCCAGCTCCACCAGTTCGCCCCGGAAGGTCTGGTCCGGAAAGGCCGGTGACGTAGCCCGGACTTCCTGTCCCAGTCCGATCTGGCCAATGAATCGCTCAGGCACTGCAAAGCTGAGCTCCATCTGGTCGGTGCTGTCCAGAGTCGTGATGGTCATTCCGGAGGGCAGATAGGCACCCAGGCTGATGTTTGACAGACCAACCACACCAGCAAAAGGCGCTTCGATCCGATGATCCTCAACCCTGATCCGCGCGGCGTTGAGCCTGGCCTGGGCAACCTCCACGGCGGTCACCAGTTCATCCACTTGCGCCTGGGACACGCTGTTGTTGCTTTGCAGGCGTTTCGCACGCGCAAGCTGCCGGCTCGCCTCCGCCAACTGCGCCTCAATCACCTGAAGATCCGCACGAGCCTGGCGATCATCCAGTTGCAACAACACGTCGCCCTTACTGACAAGGCGCCCGGGATCCAGATTGATCGCAACCACCCGGCCACTCACCTCTGTGGTCAGTTCCACCGCGTTCAGTGCCCGCAGGGTGGCTACCGCCTGAACCTCATCCCGCACGGTTTCCATGCGAGCGGCTTCGGTGTTCACGGCGCTCGGTGGCCTCTCACCCGCCGCTACCTCTTCCGTGCCAGGGTCGTACACCATGTACAGGTAACCTCCACCTGCCGCGACCACCAACAACACACCCGCAATCAACCATTGTTTCCACATAGGAACTGCATACCTTTCAATGTATTCGCGCCGGGGAAAACCCCGCATTATTGTTTCTGAATCACCAGCACCACTTCGCCCACATCGACACCCCATTTGCTCATGGTGGTCTGGTTAATCAGCGTATCGGGCGTGATCAGGTACATCCAGTCGTCCATTCGGACATCGATGGTGCCATCGCCATATGACACCCGGAGGACGTAATTCATGTGTATGGCATTACCCTGCCAGCGCATGGCGCCGGGTTCGACCACATCGCCGGCGGTGGCGTGATAGCTGTCCCCCTCTGGCGTCAGGGTCCAGACCCGGGTCTGGACCTCGCCGTCGTCAAAGCGGAACACTTCATCCAGGGTGCCCACGCCGTTTTCATCCCAGGACGCGGTGATGTCGGCGTCGAAGGTACGGATAACCGTACCGGAAAAGTCCTTGACCACCCCCCGGGCAGAAAGTTCGCCCTGGAAAAACTCACTGGGCACCAGCGTTGGCTCGAACGCCTGGTAATCCTCCAGCGACGGACCAGCGCAACCGGCCAGCCAAAGTGATGTCAACAGTATAAGACTTGTACGGAACACACCACGAGCGCGACCTTGGGCGAATGATCTTTGCATGACGTTGACACTCCCTGGGAATGGCCGTTGGGTTTGATTCAGGTCTAGGCAATACGACTTACCCGCCGCTGCCGATCAATACGCCGCTGCGCGACCTGAGATTCCTGCTTGATGAGATCTATCATTACCCGGACGTGGTCAGTGCCGCCGGGGATATGTCGTTTACCGGCCAGGCGGGCCGTCACCACCGGGCTCGGCGACCGGCATACCGATGTTCCCGCCCTGGGAAAAATCGATACCCAGTTGCTCAACCCGTGCCTGAACCGACGGGCTGTGCACAAACTCGGCGACGGTGGCGATGTTCAGGCTACGGGCAAACTGGACAATGCCGCTGGTGACCAGCATGGCTTTGTCTTCCTGATCCAGGTTCCGGATCAGACTGCCATCGATCTTGATGAAATCGACATTCAAGCTCTGCAGATGGGAGAAGTTGGAATAGCCGGTGCCAAAATCGTCGATGGCGATGCGGCAACCAAAGGGCCGGACCTGCTCGATGAACGCATGAATTTCGTCGTAACTGGCAACACCGTCGGACTCCAGAATTTCGAAGATCACCCGCTGGCCAACGCCGGCGCTTTCCAGTGCAGACAGGATACGCGCCACGGTCTGGGGATCACGAAGGTCACCGTAGGACAGATTGAGGGAGAACTCCTCGTCGCGGTCCCGGAACACCTCGAAACACTTGTCGACCATCACCTCGGTGATTCGCCGGTTCAGGCGCAACCGGTTGGCAATGTCGATGAACTGGCCTGCGCTGATGACCGCGCCGTCCGGTTCCCTCATCCGCACCAGGCACTCGTATTTGGTGACCCGCCCCAGGCGGTTATCGTAGATCGGCTGGAACCAGGGCACCAGTTGATCCTGGTCGAGCGCCTCTTTCAGGCGATTGGCCCAGTGAAGGTTGTTTTCGTAGTCGTCCTCAACCCCGGTGGCCGGGTCGTACAGCAAGTGATGAAACCCCATCTGCCGGGCCTGAAGCACGGCGGTCTTGGCCTGTGTGACCGGTTGATCCGGCGCGCTGGCCGGCTCTTTCTCATGGCGGATCGCCATGCCTATACTGACATCCACTGTCAGGGGCTGGCGCTGCCACCAGATGCGTTCCCGGGTGACCCACAGGCGCAGGTCACGGGCCAGTTGCTCAACCTCGGCCGGCGCCATGGCCGGAACCAGCACCGCGAACTCATCCCCTGTCAACCGGTAGACACCGACCCGGGCCCGGCGGTGTTGCCGTTTGTAGAGCTCACAGAAGCCGCTCAGTTTTTCTGCCACCGCCAGCAGCACCTGATCACCACAGGTGTTACCGAACAGGCTGTTGATCTGGCTGAACCGGTCCAGATTGAGGATCAACAATGCGGCGGAATCCCGGTTCTGAAGATCCCGCAACAGCCTGGCGCGATTTGGCAGCCCGGACAGCGTGTCGGTGTAAGATGCCTGCAACTCCCGGATCAGCTGGATAATCCGGTACAGCAGATACAGGCTGAGCATCAGCATCACCGAGACGGTGCCGAGCAGAATCTGCCGGTTAACCTGCTCCATAGGCCGCAAGACTTCATTGATTTCATCCCGGGGCACACCTGCGCCATAGACCATGGCCGCGCGGGTGGCGGCATAGTACAGCACCAGCTCCTGACCGTTCACGCTCATTGATCTGGTGGACAAAGGCTGGGTGACCAGGCCTCCGGCGTCATTGCCCATGGCAATGCGGTTGACGTCCTCGCTCAGGTTCAGGGCCAGAATCGCATCGATGATGGCCTGCTCCTGCCGGCTGTCTTCGCCGCGGCTCAGGCTCGACAGGTTCCGGTTGTTACGATCGTTGAGGAAGGTAAAACTGTTGTCGGTGACGGTGATCCGACTGACCACCTCGATGATCTGGTCAGCGCCCCAGGCGGTGGTCGCCAACCCGAGAAACTCGCCCTCCTCACTGACCATGGGGGTGGCCAGTGTCAGCAGCGCACGTTCGGTGTTTAGGTCGAAATACACCGGCGACCAGAACACCGAAACGTCTTCTGTGCTGCCGGTATTCCCCGGCTGCCACTGGTCCCCGAGGGTGCGGTTGAACCAGGGCGCCTCCCGGAACCCTGAATATCGGCGCTCGGTGTCTACCCGGGTCAGGGTCGATTCATCGCCGGTAATGGAAAAATACGGCAGGTAACTGCGATCTGGCTCCGACAGTACGCCGGGGACGAACCACAACCCGGCCCCGGCGGCGCCCTGAAAATCCTTCAGATGGGCACGCAGGGTATTCTCCAGTTGCTCACGCAGCACAGGCGTTTCCAGCACCAGCGAACTGCCCATGGCGATCTCGTGAAAGCTTTCACCCAGATTGGCCAGGGTGCGGGTGTACCGCTCCAGTGACGCCTGCTGGGCATTGATTCTGGCCAGCCCGGCGCCCACCACCGCCTGGATCTGTTCCACCCGGACATCTGACAGAGCGTTACGGGAATAATTCAGGTTCAACCGCGACAACAGCAACATGCCGATAACAAACACTGCCAGCAAGGCGGCGAGAAGCCACATGATGGTGTGCCGGGAGCTGTGACTGTAGCGGGATTTCAGGCGATCGATCAGGGTCACCGGCATGCGGGTCTGTCCTGGGTGGAATATTCCGGTGTCAGGGTTCTGACCGGGCCAGGCGTTCCAGTGCCATTCGGGCGTCCTCGTGTCCGTGTTCGGCGGCTGTGCGATACCAGTAACCGGCCTGCTCCGCATTGCGCTCCACGCCTTTGCCGGCTTCAAACATCTGGGCGAGCACAAACGCCGCGTCGCCCGAGGTTTCGGCCGCTTTCTTGCCCCACGTCAGGGCCTCGGAATAGGCCTCAAAGGCGTAGGCGATGATCGCCATGTTGGCCTGGGCGCGGGTGTCGCCCTGTTCCGCCGGCGCCTTGCAGGCCTGCCGGGCTTCACTGTAATTGCGAATGGTGGTCAGCAGGTAGCAGTCGCTGAGCGCCCGGTCCGAGATAACAGGCTGTGCGGCCGGTGATGTTGTGGCGGCTTCCCGCCCGGTATCGTTGGTGGTGGCTGCACTTGCCCGGGCGGCGTTAACCCGAACCTCAAAGGCGGCGACCTGTTGCGGGCAGGAATAGGCGTAGCCGGCGTTGTAACGAGCCAGCATCTGCGCTGTAGCCGGTTCGTTGTGATATTTTTCCGCAATCACGGTGCAGCGGCGATCGCGCTCCTGTCGCACCCGGGCCATGACAACGGCCCGGTCAGGGTCGCCGGCGTGTTCGATGAGATAGTCAGTCAAAGGATCAATGTAGCGTTGATCAAACAACGCCTGCTGTTCTTGCTCGAAGACCTTTTGCGCCTGCGGCGCCGTGTCTCCCGGCTGTGAGCCGGACCGGCTGACAATAGTGCCCATCACCTCGCCGGTGCGAGCCAGCAGGTCGGTGGAGGTTTTGGAGAGTCGTTCAACGTCGATGCCGGCACAACCCGACAACGATGCAATAACGACACAACAACACAGCAGGCGATACATCCGGGCTCACAGGTGGTTGTTCAAAAAGGGGCGCAGTGCCTGATACCAATATGACACGGAATCCCATGGGTTCAAACGGTTTGTTCCCGACAAGGCCTCGGGCTCACTTCCCGATACAGAAACTACTGAAAATCTTGCCAAGCAGATCATCCGGCGTCAGGTGCCCGGTGATTTCACCCAGGGCCTCCTGGGCGGCCCGAAGGTCCTCGGCTAGCAGTTCTCCTGCGCCGTAGCCCTCCAGTTGTGACTGTCCCTGCAGCAGAGAGCCTCGGGCGCGCTCGAGGGCATCCAGATGGCGCCGGCGGGCCAGAAAGCCGCCTTCGGTGGTGGTCACAAAGCCCATGCACTGTTTCAGATGGTCCCGCAACTCCTCCAGCCCGGCGGCGGATTTGGCAGCCAGACGGATCACCGGGGTATCGCCGGTGGTGATTCCCACCGGCTCTCCGGAGACATCCACCTTGTTGCGAATCACCGTGACCGGTGCACTTGCCGGCAACTGGTCAATAAAATCCGGCCAGATGTCCCGGGGCTCGGTTTTATCGGTGGTGGTGGCGTCGACCATCAGCAGAATGCGGTCAGCCTGGCGAATCTCGTCCCAGGCCCGGGCAATGCCGATCCGCTCCACTTCGTCCGGGCTGTCCCGCAGGCCGGCGGTGTCGATGATGTGCAAGGGCATGCCATCAATGTGGATGTGTTCCCGCAATACGTCCCGGGTGGTGCCTTCGATGGCGGTCACAATCGCGGCTTCCCGACCGGCGAGGGCATTGAGCAGGCTGGATTTTCCGGCGTTGGGCCGGCCTGCGATGACCACTTTCATGCCATCCCGGAGAATCGTGCCCTGCTGGGCTTCTGCCAGAATCTGCTGCACCTGATCCAGTAACCCCTGCAAGTCCGACGCAACCCTGCCATCGGCCAGGAAATCGATTTCCTCTTCCGGGAAATCGATGGCCGCTTCCACATAGATGCGCAGGTGGGTGACGGCTTCCACCAACTGATCAATCCGGCGGGAAAACACCCCCTGCATGGAGCGCACTGCGCACCGCGCTGCCTGTTCCGAGCTGCTTTCAATCAGGTCGGCGATCGCCTCGGCCTGGGCCAGATCCAGCTTGTCGTTCAGGAACGCCCGCTCTGAAAACTCACCGGGCCGGGCCAGGCGCGCGCCCTGTGCGCAGACCGCCCGCAGCAGCAGGTCAAGAATCACGGTACCACCGTGGCCCTGAAGCTCGAACACGTCCTCGCCGGTGAACGAATGCGGGTTGGGGAAAAACAGGCCGATGCCTTCGTCGATCAGCACCCCGCTGGCATCGAGAAACGGCCCGTAGTGGGCGTATCGGGGGTTGGGTTCAAAGCCCAGCATGGTCCGGGCAATGGCGCGGGTTTTCGGCCCGGATACCCGCACTATGCCAACACCGGCCTGGCCCGGCGCGGTGGCGATGGCAGCGATGGTATCGGTGGTTGCAGACATACGGGGTTCCTGGTGCTGAGCCGTGTTATCGGCAGTGACAGATCGGTAGCGCAGAAACAGCGAAGGCCCCTGTTCAGGAGCCTTCGCAAGCGGAAGCTGAGATGACCTCAGTACTTCTTGCCAGCGGTTTCCGCCTCGATCTTGCGGGTAATGTACCATTGCTGGGTGATGGACAGAATGTTGTTCACCAGCCAGTACAACACCAGACCGGCCGGGAACCACAGGAAGAACACAGTGAAGACCAGCGGCATCAGCTTCATGATCTTTGCCTGCATCGGGTCCGGGGGTGTCGGGTTCAGCTGCATCTGGATGAACATGCTGGCGCCCATCAGGATCGGCAGGATGAAGTACGGGTCCATCTGCGACAGATCCTGGATCCACAGAATGAATGGCGCATGACGCAGCTGCACGCTTTCAAACAGAACCCAGTACAGGGCAATGAACACCGGCATCTGCACCAGAATGGGCAGGCAGCCGCCCAGCGGATTGATTTTCTCCCGCTTGTACAGCGCCATCATCTCCTGGGACATGCGCTGGCGGTCGTCGCCGTATAGTTCCTTCAATCGGGTCAACTGCGGAGCCACAGCCCGCATCTTGGCCATGGAACGATAACTGGTCGCTGACAGATGGAAAAACACCGCTTTGACAAGCACGGTGAGCAGAATGATCGCGACACCCCAATTGCCAACCAGACCATATAACCATTCAAGAATGTAGAACAGCGGCAGAGAGATAAAAAACAACCATCCAAAATCAACGGTCCGATCAAGGTTCGGTGCGATGTTTTCGAGGCGATCAATGATCTTGGGACCAACGTAAGCGGTGGCTCCTACCTCGGCGGTGGCGCCTGGCTCAACGGTGGTGGCCGGGTATACAAACCCCATCACATACAGATCGTTTCGTCGAGTGGTCTGGAACTGTGCGGTTTTGTCCGGATCTGGTATCCAGGCCGTCAGGAAGTAATGCTGCAAAAACGCCAGCCAGCCATTGGTAACCGACTGGTTGATGCGAGTTTCCTGCAGGTCGCTGAAATCGAATTTCTGGTACGGATCTTCGGGCGTGCTGATCACCAGGCCCAGATATGCCTGAATACCCATGGTGGACTGAGAGGTTGGGTCAGGGGCCTGGTCCCTGACAATCTTGCCCGTGTAGTTGCCCTGCCAGAGGGAATCCGATTCATTGACAATCTTGTACCCGATATCCAACTGGTAGCTGTTCCGGACTAAACCGTAGGTTTTGACGATTTTAACACCAGAGTCTGTGGTGATCGTCAGGTGCACCTCCAGAGTGTCTTGCCCTTCACTGAGCTCGTAACGAGATTTTTCTGCCTGGTACACCGGAGGGGCGCCAGCACTGCGTCCATCTGGACCATCCTTGCCAATCAGACCACTTTCCAGGACATAAGTCCGGTTCTGGTTGCTTATCAATAGCTTCAGCGGCTCTTGACTGTCCAGAGAACGGTCATACTGGAGCAACTTGCTTTCCACCACGTTACCACCGACCCGGTCAATGGTGAGCTCCAGAACGTCCGTGCGCACGGTGATGTAACGATCAGATACGCTGAGGTCGGTGTTGGCTGGCGCGGTACTGACGGTACCTGTCTCTGGCGTAGTGAATTCACCGCCCTCGTCAGAGCTTGCGGTCGCTTCCGGCAATACCATGTCATCGGCTGAGCCAGCCTGACCGCTACCACCGGTGGTCTGCACCTGGGCTGCCGATTGGGTCACCGGCTGGTTGTAGTCCTCATTCCAGGCAAGCACCATCAAATAACTGACAACGGCAAGGCCGGCGAACAAAACAATGCGTTGAATGTCCATAAATTCTACTGTCTGGTCTGGATCGTGGAGTGGGGTTGTTCGGTTATGCCGCCTTGCTCTCTGGCAGGGGCGGTGGAGGTCTCCGTACCCGGCACAGGATCATACCCTCCTTTACCCCAGGGATGACACCTTAACAGACGAGCGGTGGCGTAAGCGCTGCCTTTGAATGCACCGTGATGCTGAATCGCTTCGATGGCGTATTGGGAACAGGTTGGAATGTGACGGCAGTGACTGGCCATCATCGGACTGAGGGCGTACTGGTAGAACCGGATCGGTAGCAGCACTAGCCGACGCATTAACCTGCACCTCGCGCTGGGGGCACGGGGGTTGCGTTGTCCCCGGCCTGAAGGGCTTTTTTCTTCAGACGTTGCCAGAGCTCATCCAGGGCGGAGCGAACAGCAGCGTTGTCCAATTGGGCGAGACCCTGTCGGCCAAGCACGACTATGTCGATGCCGGGAAGATCCGTCCGGTGCCTGAACGTTTCCCGAACCTGTCGTTTGATTCGGTTGCGCTGAACGGCAAGCCTAAGATTTTTCTTGGAAAAAATCAAACCGACCCTGGCGTAGCCCACCTGATTGCGGGTCGCCAGGATCAGAAAATTCCGGTGCGGAACTTTCAGCTGTACTTCATCGAATACCCGGCTGTAGTCCGAAGGGGTCAGTAAACGGTCTCGCTTCGGAAACGCCAGGGCCTTCATGAGGCAGCAACCGGGTTACGCAGACAGACGCGCACGACCTTTGGCACGGCGACGGGACAGTACCTTGCGGCCATTGGCAGTGGCCATACGGGCGCGGAAACCGTGAACGCGCTTGCGCTTCAGGACGCTTGGTTGAAACGTTCTTTTCATGGTGAGGTTCTCACAAATCGTCAGTGAACATTGGGCGTTTGGCTGGAAAACAGCAAGCCAAAACAGGAGCGGCATTCTAGTCAAATCCCTGGGGAAGTTCAATGTTTATGCAGAGGGGGTTGAAGAAAGGCTTGCCGGGGCGTGGACGGCGGTGCTGGTTGTCCGGGTAACTGTAGTAATTAGATCTTTTAAAGTTCTTTTAAAGATATTTATTACTGCTATTAAGCACCGGTATTTCTGTGGGCAAGTCTGAATACCGACTTTTAGACAACGGGTTACCGCAATGATAAGGCTCTGGGTAGAGTCCAGTGAGGTCTGTGGAAAAGCCAAGGGCGGAATGTGAAGAAGTTCGCTGACTGGCCAAAACCCGAGTTGTTCCGGTGCTGGTCCAGAGCTTGCTCACAGGGATCAACCCCGATCATCCACGGCATCCTGTGTATAACTATTTTTCACTGGTTTTCTGTACACAAGGCTGTAGATAGATTCGTAAAAATTTGAAAATGATAGAAATAATTGTCCACAGGGTGTTTACGATAGTCCTTTTTGGCCTTTTACTGCGGGTCAGGTCGGGTTAGAATCCGGGGTCATCACGAGCGTGGTGGAATACCTCAACTCCATGGTTTGGACCGTTTGGACCGAGCGTTCAGCGGGTCCTGCTCGTGCTTTTAGAATCCGGTTTTCGGGAGCAGACGGTCGTGCCGAACAGACTCTGGCATCAGTGTCTTGAAATACTCCGGGATGAGTTTCCCGCACAACAGTTCAATACCTGGCTGAGGCCGTTGCAGTCGGACCACCGTGAGAGCGAAGGTCAGTTAATGCTGTTTGCGCCGAACCGGTTTGTGATGGACTGGGTCAACCAGAAGTACCTGGGCCGGATCGAGGAAGTCCTGAAGGATCTTAACGGAGGTCAGGCGCCCCGGGTGTCTATGTTGGTGGGTTCCGCGCCGCGGGAACACACGCTCGTCAACCGTTCGGTGGCTGAACCGGAGCCAAAATCCAGGCAACGCGCCCACAACGACGATAACCCCCAGGGCGTTACTGAAGAAGAACATAATGTGGCGGCTACCGCCCCGATGTCGGTGTCCAGCCGCTCGCGTCAGGCCAACGGCCAGCGCAGGGACGTTCAGGTGGAAGGTGACATCAAGCACCAGAGCTTTCTGAACGAGACCTTCAATTTTGATACGTTCGTGGAAGGTAAGTCGAACCAGCTGGCCCGGGCGGCCTCCATGCAGGTGGCCGAGAACCCCGGCGGTGCCTACAATCCCCTGTTTCTCTACGGCGGTGTCGGTCTTGGTAAAACCCATTTGATGCACGCCATCGGTAACGAGATTGTGCGTCGCAATCCCCGGGCAAAAGTGGCTTATCTGCGATCCGAACGGTTTGTGGCGGATATGGTCAAGGCGCTGCAGCTGAATGCCATCAATGAGTTCAAACGGTATTACCGGTCGGTGGATGCGCTGCTGATTGACGACATCCAGTTTTTCGCCCGCAAGGAACGCTCACAGGAAGAGTTTTTCCACACCTTCAATGCATTGCTTGAGGGTGGCCAGCAGGTGATTGTGACCTGTGACCGGTTCCCGAAAGAAATTTCCGACATGGAGGAACGCCTCAAGTCCCGGTTTGGTTGGGGCCTGACAGTGATGGTGGAACCGCCAGAGCTGGAAACCCGGGTGGCGATCCTGATGAAAAAGGCCGAACAGGCCAAGGTGAAACTGAGCAGCGAAGCGGCGTTTTTTATTGCTCAGAAAATACGCTCTAATGTCCGGGAACTCGAAGGGGCACTGCGTTTGGTGATAGCGAACGCTCACTTCACGGGCTCGGAGATTACCCCACCGTTTATCCGGGAAAGTCTGAAGGACCTGTTGGCCCTGCACGAAAAACAGGTCAGCATCGACAATATACAGCGTACAGTGGCGGAATATTACAAGATCAAGGTGGCGGACCTGTTGTCGAAGCGCCGTACCCGTACCGTCACCCGCCCGCGACAGGTGGCTATGTCCCTTGCCAAGGCACTGACCAACCACAGCCTGCCGGAGATTGGTGACGCGTTTGGCGGCCGGGACCATACGACGGTGCTGCACGCCTGCAAAAAGATTGTGGAATTACAGGAAACCGACCCGGGCATCCGGGAGGATTATCAGAATTTTATGCGATTACTGACCACCTGATACCGGTGGCCGACCCCCATTCATTGCCGAGAACAGAAGCCGAGTGCCATGAAACTGACCATCAGTCGCGAATCCCTGCTCATCCCGCTGCAAAGCATCGCCGGGGTTGTGGAAAAGAAACAGACCATGCCGGTGTTGTCGAACGTGTTGCTGAATGCCGAAGACAACACGCTGACGCTGACCGGGACCAATATGGAAGTGGAACTGGTCGGACGGGTCACGCCGGTGCATGTTGACCAGCCCGGCCGGATCACGGTGCCGGCCCGGAAACTGGCAGATATCTGCCGGGCGCTGGGTGACGAGGCGCCGATTGAGCTGGCGGTGGAAGGCGACCGGTTGCACGTACGAGCCGGTAATTCCCACTTTACCCTGTCGACTTTGCCCGCGGAGCATTTTCCCAACGTGGAAGACGACGCGGAAAGTTTCCGGCTGGAGCTGCCGCAAAAGGAACTGGGCCGCATGCTGGATGCCACCGCGTTTGCCATGGCCCAGCAAGACGTCCGTTACTATTTGAACGGACTGTTGCTGGAAGTTGCCAGCGATCACGTACGGGTGGTGGCAACCGACGGCCACCGTCTGGCCATGGCGCACCTCGATGGGCCGACCCAGTGCCCGGATCAGAAACAGGTTATCGTTCCCCGCAAGGGTGTTCTAGAACTGGCCCGCCTGCTGGATGACGCAGATACCCCGGTTACCCTGGTGATCGGCGACAACCACCTGCGGGCGACGGTTGGCGCGTACACCTTTACCTCAAAACTGATCGAGGGCAAATTCCCCGATTACAACCGGGTGATTCCCCGCGGTGGTGACAAGGTGGTGCTGGCGGATCGGGCAACGTTGAAGAACACCTTGCAGCGGGCCGGTATCCTGTCCCACGAAAACATCCGGGGGGTGCGGCTTAACCTGTCGCCGAATCAGCTTCAGGTGTTTGCCAATAACCCGGACCAGGAACAGGCCGAAGACGCGCTCCCGGTGGATTACCAGGGCGAGTCCCTGCAGATCGGGTTTAATGTGGGTTATCTGGTGGATGTAATGAATGCTCTGGACGACGCCCAGGTAAAACTGACGTTATCCAATCCCAACAGCAGCGCGCTGATCGAGTCCGAGACTGACAACCGCTGCCTTTACGTGGTAATGCCGATGCGCCTGTGATGGCGCATCCTGCCTGACTGGAGATGTGTGGATGGTAACCCTCACGAATGGAATCAAAGGCGCGTTCCGGATTGGTCAGACCCTGTCTGTGCTCGGTCGCACCGGAGTGAATTGGGTCAGGGGCGACCGGCCGCCAACGCCACAGCTGTTGCGCCAGACCTTCGAGCGACTGGGCGCGACTTACATCAAGCTGGGGCAGTTCATTGCCAGCTCACCGACGTTTTTTCCCAAGGAGTATGTGGACGAGTTCCAGTACTGCCTGGATAAAACTCCCAATCTGCCGTTCAGTGTGATCAAGGGGATCATCCGCAAGGAACTGGACCAGCCGATCGATCAGGTGTATGCCGAGATTGATCCGGTAGCTCTGGCCTCGGCGTCCATCGCCCAGGTGCACGCGGCAAAACTGATCTCTGGCGAAGACGTGGTGATCAAGGTGCAGAAGCCGGGTGTGGAAAACATCCTGCTGACCGATCTCAACTTTCTGTACCTGTCCGCGCGCATTCTGGAAACCCTGGCTCCGAAGCTGTCCTGGACATCCCTGTCGGGTATCGTCGAGGAGATTCAGCAAACCATGATGGAAGAGTGCGACTTCATCAAGGAAGCCAATAACCTGCGGGTGTTCCGACAGTTCCTGCAGGATACCCACAACGAAGACGCCACGGTACCCCGGGTCTATGAGCACTGCAGCACTCGCCGGATACTGACCATGGAGCGCTTCCACGGGGTGCCGCTGACCGATCTGGGAAACATCCGGGCCTTTGCCAGCGATCCGGAGCGCACGCTGATCACCGCCATGAACACCTGGTTTGCCAGCCTGACCCAGTGTGAGTTTTTCCACGCCGACGTACACGCGGGCAATCTGATGGTGCTGCGGGACGGTCGGGTGGGGTTTATCGACTTCGGTATTGTGGGTCGCATCCGGCCAGACACCTGGAAGGCGGTAAGCGATTTCATCTCATCCATCATGGTGGGTAACTTTGAAGGCATGGCTGATGCGATGATTCGCATTGGGGTGACCCGCCAGACCGTGCCGGTTCAGGAACTGGCGGCAGACCTGCAGCGGCTTTACCGGCAGATGGACCGCATGGTCCCGGATGACGTGCCTTACGGGGCGGACCAGGCCGAGGATGATGTGAATCATATTCTGATGGACATGGTGAAGGTGGGTGAAAGTCATGGTTTGCACTTTCCCCGGGAATTCGCGCTGCTGGTTAAACAGTTCCTCTACTTCGACCGCTATGTCCACATCCTGGCCCCGGAGATGGATGTGTTCATTGACGAACGGCTGACCATGCTGCACTGACAAGCCAAGGCTCCGGGCATCTAGTACACTAGGGCAACGTTTCGGCGTTGCCTTTTATTTTGTCCGACCGGTCGAGAATCCGTTTTCTATGGCGCTAGTCAAACTGCAGACCCAGCACTTCCGGAATCTTGCGCCGGCGCCTGTCGAGTTTTCTCCCTCCTTTAATCTGCTTTATGGTGCCAATGGCAGCGGTAAGTCCAGTGTGTTGGAAGCGATCGGGTATCTGGGCCTGGGGCGATCGTTTCGGGTTGCCCGGCATCAGGCGGTGGTGGCCCATGGGCATCAGAAGCTGACCGTATTTGGTGCGTTGGATCAAGGCTTGGCCGGGGGCACCAGCGATGCCCCCCGCAAGGATTCTCCGCAGCTGGTAGCGCACCGGTTGGGTATTGCCAGGGATATTCAGCTCAAGGAAACCAGTCTTCGGGTGGATGGAGAAGCGGTGCGCAACCTTTCATCCCTGGCCCTGCATTTGCCGGTGTCGGTGATCGATCCGGGGGTGTTTGACATCGTTGCCGGCGGCCCGGGAAAACGCCGACAGTTTCTGGATTGGTTGGTGTTCCACGTGGAACCTTCGTTTTCCGGCCGATGGCAGCAATGCCAAAGAGTGACATCGCAGCGGAATCAGACGCTCAGAAATGGTAGACTGGACGAATCCCTGCTCCGGGTCTGGGACGTTCAGTACGGCGCACTGGCAGAGTCAATAAGCGATGCCAGGCAGCAGGTGTTCGACCGTTTCCGTGGCGCCTTTGATCGGCTTCTGGCGGAAGTCGACGCGGGCTGGACGAATGGGCTCAAACTGGAGTTCTACCCAGGCTGGGACCGGAGTTCGCCGTTAACCGACGTTCTGCTCAATCACCGGGAGCAAGAGCAGCGAATGGGGCACACGTTGTACGGACCAAACCGAGCAGACATTCGTCTCAAGTTTTCCGGCAGGCCTGTGGCCGAAACGTTATCCCGCGGCCAGCAGAAAACCCTGGTGATCCTGATGAAAATTGCTCAGGGCATGGTTTTGGGTGAGCAAGGTAAACAGGTGAGTTTTCTGCTCGATGACATTAATGCAGAGCTCGACCTGGGGCATCGGCGAATGCTCGCTTACAAATTACAGGCGCTCAGGTGCCAGGTGTTTATTACGTCTATTGGGCATCCGGAACCGGACTTGCTCTGGTCGGATTCCGACGCACCGGAATATCGAATGTTCCACGTGGAACATGGCAAATTGATGGAAGAATAACCGGGGTTATCCACCCTTCAGGAGTTTCGTTAATGACTGAATCGAACTACAACTCGTCCAGTATCAAAGTCCTCAAAGGACTGGATGCGGTGCGTAAACGCCCGGGCATGTACATCGGTGACACCGATGATGGCACCGGCCTGCACCACATGGTCTTTGAGCTGGTGGATAACTCCATCGATGAGGCCCTGGCGGGTTATTGCTCCGAGATTGGTGTGGTCATCCATCCGGACGAGTCGGTAACCGTCAAGGACAACGGTCGTGGCATCCCTGTGGACATCCACGAGGGCGAGGGTGTGTCGGCCGCGGAAGTCATCATGACGGTCCTCCACGCAGGGGGGAAGTTCGATGACAACTCGTACAAGGTCTCCGGTGGCCTTCACGGTGTTGGTGTGTCGGTGGTGAACGCCCTGTCCTCCACCCTCACCCTGACCATTCGCCGCGACGGTAAAGTCTACGAGCAGACCTACACCCATGGTGTGCCCAACGCGCCCCTGGGTGAGGTCGGCGATACCACTGCTTCCGGCACCAAAGTGCATTTTGTGCCCTCACCGGCAACCTTTACTCACATTGAGTTCCATTACGACATTCTGGCCAAGCGTCTGCGGGAACTGGCATTCCTGAACAGCGGCGTTCGCATCCGCCTGACCGACGAGCGCAGCGGAAAGGAAGAAGTGTTTGAATACGAAGGCGGTTTGCGAGCCTTTGTTGAGCATCTGAACAGCAACAAGACACCGATCAACCGGGTGTTCCACTTCAACCGGGAGCGGGAAGACGGCATCTCCGTGGAAGTGGCCATGCAATGGAATGATGCCTTCCAGGAAAACCTCTACTGTTTCACCAACAACATTCCGCAGCGCGACGGTGGTACTCACCTTGCCGGTTTCCGGGCCGCACTCACCCGGTCGCTGAATAACTACATCGATCATGAGGGGCTGGGCAAGAAAGCCAAAGTGGCGACCTCCGGTGACGATGCGCGCGAAGGCCTCACCGCGATCATCAGCGTCAAGGTACCGGACCCCAAGTTCTCCTCCCAGACCAAGGACAAACTGGTGTCGTCCGAGGTGAAAACGGCGGTTGAGCAGGAGCTGTACCAGAGTTTTGCCGAGTACCTGCAGGAGCAGCCCGGTGAGGCCAAGCTGATCGTCAACAAGATGATCGAAGCCGCTCGTGCCCGTGAAGCAGCCCGCAAAGCCCGGGACATGACCCGCCGCAAGGGCGCTCTGGACATCGCCGGTCTGCCCGGCAAACTGGCGGACTGCCAGGAAAAAGACCCGGCGCTGTCGGAGCTGTTCATTGTGGAGGGTGATTCTGCGGGCGGCAGCGCCAAGCAGGGCCGCGATCGTAAAACCCAGGCCATCCTCCCGCTCAAGGGTAAGATCCTGAACGTCGAGAAAGCACGTTTCGACAAGATGCTGTCCTCCGCCGAGGTCGGCACGCTGATCACCGCGCTGGGCTGCGGCATTGGCCGGGAGGAATTCAATCCCGACAAACTGCGTTACCACTCGATCATTATCATGACCGACGCCGATGTGGATGGCTCCCACATCCGCACCCTGCTGCTGACTTTCCTGTTCCGCCAGATGCGGGAAATCATCGACCGCGGCCACGTGTTCATTGCCATGCCGCCGCTGTACAAGGTCAAGCGTGGCAAGCAGGAGCAGTATCTGAAGGATGAGAAAGCCAAGGTGGCGTACCTGACTCAAACCGCCCTGGAAGGTGCCCAGCTGTACGTCAATCCGGAGGCCCCGGCGATCAAGGAATCGGCCCTGGAAACCATGGTGAAGGACTACCAGGCAGTGATGGCCATGATCGATCGCCTGTCCCGGGCTTACCCGGCAAAGGTGCTGCAGCAGATGATCTATAACAGCAGCCTCAAGCCTGAGCATCTGAAAGAAGAAGCCGAAGTGGCCCGTTGGGTGGCCCGCCTGGGTGAAGGACTGGATCTGGATGCCCGGACCGGAGCCAAGTACACCTTCTCGGTTACCCGGGACGACGAGCGTGGCCTGTACCTGCCCAAGGTGACCATCTATGTACATGGCATTCCCCATGAGCATGTGTTCAGTCACGACTTCTTCGAGTCGTCTTCCTACAACGCCATTGCTCGTCTGGGCGAGATCCTGGAAGGTTTGATTGAAGACGGGGCCTATGTGCAACGCGGCGAGCGCAAGCAATCGGTGCTGTCGTTCGAAGGTGCCCTGGACTGGCTGATGAAAGAGGCGTCCCGCGGCCTGAACATCCAGCGTTATAAGGGGCTGGGTGAGATGAACCCGGAACAGCTGTGGGAAACCACGATGGATCCGGAAACCCGCCGGATGATGAAAGTGACTATCGAAGATGCCATCAAGGCGGACCAGATCTTCACCACCCTGATGGGTGACGACGTCGAACCGCGCCGGGAATTTATCCAGACCAACGCGCTGGAAGCGACCAACCTGGACATATAGCCACGGCAGGCTTTTCTGGGCAAACAAAAAGGCGGCAAACCGATCAGGTTGCCGCCTTTTTTACGCCCGGGTTCTGTGCTCTGTGCGTGCCTTATTCCGGTTAAGATCCGGCCCGTTTTTTTGCCTTTTCCTTTTCTTTTTCAACCAGATGTGGCGCCATCACTTCCTCCAGCGTGTAGCCGGTCAACCGCCGGATGCTGCGCCAGAGATAGTAGAAAATGACCATCATCATGATCATCGACGGAATGGCGATCATCGGATAGCTCACCAGGGTCAAGCGCCCCAGCTCTTCATTGAAGGCCTCGGTGCCGGACGGGCTGACCACAATCCATTTCGCCAACACGTAGTTCATGATCGACGAGAACAGGAAGGTTCCAGCAAAGAAGTAACTGGCGTTAAGCAACCGGCGTTCAAACTCGGCGGTCGCACCCCGATGTTCCAGTGCCGTATGAATCTTGTTCGTATCCAGCACGTTGGGGTTGTACAGTAACGTACGCACCACCGGGTACCTGGTTCGAGTGGACACCAGAACCGCGAGGCCGATCACCGCCGGTATCGCCGCCTCTTTGACGGCCAGCCAGGCGGTGTCGATTTCCAGCAGCCCGATACTCCCGGTCAGGACAACGCTGATCAGACCGAGCAGCGCAATAAAGTTCTTCTTACGGTAACGAACCAGCTCAAACAAACCCCAGCCAAGGGGAAAGGCCAGCGCAACCAACAGCGCGTTCACGCTGCCCAGATCGTCATCGCCGCTGAACTTCATCAGGATCACGGAGGGAATCACAATGCTGACCAGAAGGTCGACCCAGGGTCGGGGCTGGTGGTCGGGTGTTGAGGGAGATGCAGAAGTCATGGGTACCGCCTGATTGGTGACTCACCGGCAGCAGTCAGGCACTGCCGGAATGGGCTTCCGGCAGTATACGATGAATTGAAACGGGAGCCTAACCGGCCTCAGAAGGCGCCGGAGGTGGTCACGGACCCACCCGGCTGGCCGGTCTGAACCAGATTGTTGGCTCCGCTTTGCCACTGTACCTGGGCGGAAGGATCGGTTTCGCTGCGCTTGAGACACTTCCATTCTACCGAGGTATTGGCCGGCATCTCGAAGGTGCCGGACCAATTCGGGTAGCTGGTGGGGTCCAGCTTTAGAGCGTCGCCCGTTGACCAGTTACCCAGTTGGGCGTTGTTACCGGTGACATACACACTCTGGCCCCAGTTGGTGGTGCCATTGGCACACTGGAAAGTAACGGCAACGGAATCCCCGTCAGGATCACTCCCGGAGCCACCATCAGGGCTACCGCTATTACCGTCGCAGGCAGCGCCCACGTGCAGCGCCGCCGCCTCCATCGCCGGTACCGACAGGTTTACCTGCCCCCCCTGCACTGTGACGCAGCTGCCATCACCGGCAACGTTGCGATAGCTGCCATCGGGCAGGCTGGTGCTGAACGTTCGGCTCAGGGTGCCGCCTTCACGGTTGATGGCGACGAAGCCCTTATTGCCCCGGTTGAAGGCAATCTGGTTGTTGCCGTTGTCCCACCAGCCGGATACACCGGTGCCGTCGGTGACGTTGCGGAAGGCCACCATATTGGCAATGGAATCCCAGCGGTGCTCGCATACCCAGCCGTTGCCGCACTGGGCACTGCCGTTCTGATACACCGTCTGGGAGGGCGGCCCCTGATCGCCGTTAGAGAAGCTGTAGCTGGACATCACTTTGGGGTATCCGTAAGGCCAGGCCAGCATGAACACGTTGGCCAGGTTGTACAGGCTGCCATCCTTGTAGGTGACGATGTTACTGCCGCCGGCACCGTGCCCGCGCTGGTTGTCGTGGTTATCGGTGAACACCACAGCGTCACCGCCCGCCAGGAATCCCCAGCTCTCACCGAAGCTGTTCAGATAGGCCAGCCGCTGGTTCTTGAAGACGTCGCCAATGGCCGCGCTGTAGCGAAATTCGGTAACGTCTGAGGTGCTGGTGTACTCGGTGGCACTGACTGCCTCACCGCCCAGGTCAATCACCTCCTGAAACACGTACAGCGGGCTGTTCACCCGGCCCAGAATACCGCTGATGTCCGACGGCGACATGTGCTTGGCGGCGTCAATCCGGATGCCCTTCACACCCAGGGACGCGAGTTGGTTCAGATAGCCAGCGAGGGTGTTCTGCACGTAGTTAGCCGCGGTGTTCAGGTCCGGCAGACCGACCAGCTGGCAGTTACGCACGCGCCAGGCGTCAGTACCGTAATCTTCCGGGTTAATTCCGCAGGGCGTGTGGAAATCGTTGCTGCTGTAAATGGGGTAACTGAGCGAACCGGAACTGTAGGATGACCCGGCGGTGCC
>DASSWD010000221.1:0-8896 GCA_035705335.1 Marinobacter sp.
GTGCGCTACTCCATCGAGAACCCCCACGCCTATGTGGACGCCAACCTGGTGGGGTTCATGAATATTCTGGAGGGCTGTCGTCATAACGGCGTGCAGCACCTCGTGTATGCCTCCAGCAGTTCAGTGTATGGTGCCAACGAGAGCATGCCGTTCTCCGTCCACGATAACGTTGACCACCCGCTCAGTCTCTATGCGGCGTCGAAGAAAGCCAATGAGCTGATGGCCCACACCTACAGCCACCTGTACAACCTGCCTACCACCGGCCTGCGGTTTTTTACCGTGTACGGCCCCTGGGGCCGGCCGGATATGGCGCTGTTTATCTTCACCAAAAAGATTCTGGCCGGTGAACCCATCGACGTGTTCAACCACGGCCACCACAAGCGCGACTTCACCTACATCGACGACATTGTGGAAGGGGTTATCCGCACCCTGGACCATGTGGCGGAACCCAATGACGACTGGTCGGGCCAACAGCCAGACCCGGGCACCAGCAAGGCGCCGTACCGCCTGTACAACATTGGCAGCAACAACCCGGTGGAGTTGTCCCGGTTTATCGAAATCATCGAAGACCGGGTAGGCAAGAAAGCCGTCAAGAACCTGCTGCCGCTGCAGCCGGGTGACGTGCCCGCCACCTATGCCAACGTGGACGACCTGATCAGCGATGTGGACTACAAGCCGTCAACGACCGTGGAGGACGGCATCGCGCGCTTCGTAGACTGGTACCGCTCGTTCTACAACGTCTGATGGCGCATCGCGCCCGCTTGCCGACGGGGCCGGTTACACCGTAACCATCCTGGCGGGCAGTGCAAACACCTGCTTTCGCCGTGTGACCGGACAGTCGAACGCCAGCTCCACTGCAAGCAACTGCAGCCCCAGATCGTCCGCTTTGCCATACAGCCGGTCGCCAACAATCGGGTGGCCGATGCCAGCCAGGTGCCGGCGAATCTGATGCTTGCGGCCGGTTTCAATCACCACCTGAACCCGGGTGGTATCAGTTTCCTTATCCTGATCAAGCGTGGTCACCACGCTCACACTGGGTTTGCCATCCAGCGGCTGTTCAATTCGCTCATCCTTCCACAATGCCTGCCCGGTGACCTTTGCCCGGTATAGCTTGTGAATCTGGCGCCCGGAAAATAGCTGGGACAGAAGCCCGGCGGCCTTTGATTCATGGGCAACGACCATCAGGCCGGCGGCGTCGGCATCCAGCCGGTGTACCAGAAAGCAGGGCTTGTTGAGGGAGAGCTCAGCCAGGCGCAAAAGGCTGCAATGATCGCCCCACTGGGAGCCCTGGGCCAGCAATCCCGGTGGTTTGTACCAGACGCTGTAGCGGTCCAGCATCTTCAGGCAGACGGGTTCTTCGGGTTCCAGGGCCAGCACCTGGTCGTCATAGAATAACTGGATCCGCGTGCCGGCTTTCAGCTCACGTTTGGCTTTGCGCAGGCGCACCTGTTTTCCTTTCTGGGTCCACCAGCAGGCGCCTTTATTCATGGCATCTTTGATCCGGCCCTTGGGCAGGCCACTGGCGTGAGCCAGGGCATCCACGGCCAGCTTCGGGGTGGTCAGTGTCAGGTCAACGGTTGTGCGCATGGAGCGGCAGTCTCTTGGAGGTGTGTTCGCCGGTTGTGGCCGGTTGGCGTAAAGTCTGGGATTATACCGTAAAGGCCGGTCGCAAATTGGCACCGACCTTACCGCTGCACATACCCGTGCAGTCACTATGGCAAACCAGGGAGAGCGTTATGCCGATGATCGGATGGTTGTTCCTGCTGGGCGCCATCGCCATGGTGGTTGGCAGCCTGCTGCTGTTACGAGACAGCGCGAACATGAAAATACCGCCAGAAAAACTGGAGAAGATCCGTAAACAGCAAGAGAAACTGGAGGCAGAGGAAAAACGGAAGGAGCAGGATTGGTAGGACCACGCGGATTCGAACCGCGGACCTCTACCATGTCAAGGTAGCGCTCTAACCAACTGAGCTATGGTCCTGTGTCCTGCGACGGGGTGGAAATATACGGATTTCGCTGACGGTGGTCAACCATTTTGCCGGGGATTTTTATGGCGGGCCAGGGTGCGGATGGCCTTGCTGATCGTGCCCCACCGGTTCACCAGCAAAGCGGCGAAGATCAGGCCACAACCGACGGCCTGCATGGCAGACATGAACTCGCCGAACCACAGGGCGGCGAACAGGGCCACCCACACCGGTTCCAGAACCAGAATCACTACCCCATGGCTCTGTGCCGACAGGCTCTGGGCGTATGTTTGCAGCAGGAAGCGCCCGGCCGTGCCGACCACCGCACTGGCCAGCACCCAGACGAACATCATGGGTTCCGGATTAGTCAGCGTCGGCGCCCAGGGTTCGCTGATGGCAGAGCCGGAGAGCGTGACCAGACCCACCGTCAGCAACGCCAGGGACGTCAGGGGGAGAGTGGGCACCCGGGCCTTGTCAATGACATTGCCACGGCGGTCGGTGACGGTGCGCTGGTTGGCCGCGCGGGTGTTCAGGTTGAAATACAGCGCAAAAATACAGGCAGCCGCCACAAAATACAGCTGGCCCAGAGCCGGGCGGAACCCGTTCTCCAGTGACAGCAGGGCAAGGCCTGCCACCGCAATCGGAATCGCCAGCCAGGTGCTCATCGGCTGTCGTTCCTTGAAGATCACCCGTGCGATGATCGGCACGATCACCACACCCAGGCTGGTCAGGAAGGCGCCTTCACCCAGACTGTCGGAGTAGAACAGCCCCAGTACCCAGCAGCTCATGGCAATGCCGAACACCAGCCCCACGCCCAGAGCGCGCCGGACCTGATCGAGCGTCAATCGTTTCAGCGCCGGCAATGCGATCACGGCCAGGATGCCACCGGCGGTGAGGAACCGGGTCGCCATGAACAGCAACGGGGGCATCAACAACACCGCTTCTTTCGAAAACATCCAGCTGATGGCTGCAAACAGGGTGACCACTACCAGCAGGGCATCGGATTTTCGGGCATCAGACATCATGGACAGTACTCGGTCAAAGGCGCAGCGGCAGAATAACGCCTAAAACTATAGGTTGCGACCTAAAAGCAGAAGCCGCAAAAACCGAGAGGGGACTGGGTCGGGAAGCACAGGGGGTGGCTCATCCGTGAGCCGGGTTGGGTCCGTGTCCGTCAGTTGTTCAGTGTGGTGTACAGCAGGTTGGACAGGCTGGTCTGGTTGGACCCCGGCACTTCCACGTAGCGGTCGCCAGAGCCCCACAACTGCCACCAGGCCCGCTGCGTGTAGCTTCGGCTGGCGAAGTCGATCTGCAGGCCGCCGAGCACCCTGTTGTTGACCACAGGTACCGCAACGTTGCCGGTCTGATTGTTGATGACGTCACTGTGGTTGGCGCCCGCGCTCATCAGAATCGGGTAGTGGTTGTAATACAGACCAGACGGCCCGTTCTGACTGGATACCTTGCCGGCCATGCTCAGGTTGCCGGCGCAGGAGTCAATACCGTTGGCACTGGTGGCGCCGCAGGCCGAATGGGTGGGCACCACGCCATCATCGGTGCCGCTGATGAACGGCTTGGTGATGCCGCCATAGGATGAGCCACCACCGACGTAGCGCAACCGGGGAATGCTGTTCGGCGCCACCGACAGGTTGCGCGCCACGTTGGTTTGCAGGTCGTTGACCACGCCCAGGTTGTCCGGCTCCGGCTCAATGCCGGTGAACGCCTGCACGGCCGCCCGCAGGGGCCAGTTGTACCAGCTGTCGTTGTAGGCCAGGGACACCGCAAGATTGGCCAGTTCGGTGCCGCCACCGGCGCCGGCCATGTCCATCACCGCCAGGATTTTCAGCGGCTGGAGGCCGTCTGCCTGAAGCCAGCGGGCCTGATTCTCGAGAATGTGCCGGGCCACCAGATCGCCAGTGCTGTGGGTCACCATGATGCAGTAATTGTTGCACAGGCCCTGCTGGCTGATCTGGCGAATCTGCTGGTAAGCCTGCTGGGCAATCTTACCTTCGACCCGGCCATTGCTGGCCCAGTCAATCCGTGCTTCGGCGCGATTCAGCCAGTAGTCACGCCAGTTGTTCTCACCAGCCTGGCGGACCTCCTGAACATTTTCCGGCGGATTGGACAGGTCATCCATCATGAAGCCGTGAACCAGTATCACATTGTGGCCAGCCAGTTGTGCCTGGGCCGAGCCGGCACACAAGGCACCGGCCATGGCAACAGACAGCGCGGCGCGTGTCAGAACTCCGTTCTTGTTATAACTCATGGGTTGCTCCGTTCCTGTTGGTCTTATTGTTGTGGCATCAGAATCGTTCGGCCAGCCGCTGCAGCAGTGCTGCCCGTTGTTCTGATTCGGGGTTCACCGCGGGTTCGTCCCGAAGCCGGTCCAGGTCTGGCGGTGAAAAGTCGTAGCCCTCGTCGGGGCCGAAGGCATGGTGAGTCCGGTCGCCCGGACGGGCGGGAAGTTGCCGCAACTGCAGGTGTCGCAGCTGCAGATTGCCCCGGAGCTCCCGGTTGGCCAGTACGCTGCCGTGCGCCCGTAATTCAATCACGCCGTCGGAGCTGCTGAGCGATGTTTCGGCCTGCAACTGGGCGATCGGCTCCTGGCCCTGGTAGAGCTGGGCAGACAGGGCGTAGTAACCGGGCGCTTCCGGCTCAAACCGGACCGGGATCACCAGGTTGTTGTTGGAAATATAAGGCGACTCCAGTCCACCAAAGTCGCCCAGATCAGGTTCAATGGTCAGGGGCGAAGCGTGGCGCACCGGGCGGCCGTCTACCTGGGCCTCGACGATTAGCCGATATTCCCCCGGGGGATGGTCGGAACCGAGGCTGCCCTGGTAGTAACCGGGGTCCTGACCCGCGTTCAGGGTGGCGGTCTCGGCCTGCTCCCGGCTCTGCGCCATTTCAAGGGTCGCCTGCAGGTGGTCCCCGAAGACCTGGCGCCCGCTGAGTGAGGCTACGACCAGAATGGGTTCACCACGGGTGAAGCGGAATTTGTCCAGGGTCACCGTGAATTGCCCCTCGCCCTCCAGCGGCAGTTCTACCGGGTGATAACGATTGCCCTCGTATGCCCGGGCCTGCGCGGGCGTCAGGGGCACCGAATAGTCGGGGTAGCGGGTGCTCTGGGCGTACTGTTCCGCCACGCTGGCCAGCATGAAGGCAACGGCGTTGTCATTCAGTGAGCTCGCCTGTTCGCGCATGACCGAAGCGGCTTGAGGGGGCTCGGGGTTCTGTACCGGTGGTTGCCCGGCACCATCATTGACCAAATGGGGGGCAGGGGCGCGGTTGGATTCCGAAAGCCACCAACTGGTGCTGGCGACAATCGCACCGACGGAAACCGCAATACCGAGCGCCTTGAGCGGCATGTCCAATCATCCTGTTGTTATTGTTGATGTAAGGCTGGCTGGTTTCTTACCATAGACCAGCCCGGGGAAAAATCAGCGGTCTGGTTGGACAATCTGGCAGGAAAAAGGAAGGAAATGCCCAGAACTGAGACCTGTGTCACAGTGCCGGGCAGGGTCAGGGTGAATGTCAGAACATGCCGTCTTGCCGGATGGCCTCAAAGCCGAACCTAAGTTTGACCTCATCGCCCACCAGGTCGCCGTCAAGGCCGTAGGTCATCCCCCAGTCACTGCGTTTGATGGTGGTTTCAGCGGTCAGGCCCAGGGTGTATTCCTCGTGAGTGATCGGGTATTCCGCCGCTTTGTTCAGCGTCACGTTCAGATCCACCGGTCGGGTTTCGCCCAGCAAGGTCAGGTCACCAGTGACTACGCCGGTGTTGTCGCCGGTGCGCTCGAAGCCGGTAACCGTAAAGGTGATGTTTTCGTACTCGCTGGCGTTCAGAAAATCGGCTTCACGCAGGTGATCGTCCCGGCGCTTGTGGTTGGTGAAAACGCTGTCTGCCTGGAACACCAGCTGTCCCTCGGATAGCTCTCCGGTTTCCTCGTCATAGACGAAGCTGCCTTCCACTTCCTGAAACATGCCCATGACCGGCGCGTAGCCAATGTGCATGATCTCGAAATTCATCGAGAAGTGTTCGTCATCGATCACGAACTTGGCGGGCTCTGCTAGGGCCGGCGACCCCAGGCTCAGGGAAGACACCAGCAGAGCGGCTTTCAGGTAATCAGTTTTCATGATCAAACCTCCTTGAATGAAGCCAGCGAATATCAACCAGGAACGACCAGGCCAGAAGGGCCAGGGCGATACCCAGCGTCGCGCTGGCGAACAGCGCAGGGGTGACAGGCATCACAGCGATCATCAGGGTGACCACCTGCCACACGCACACGGTTTTGCGCCGGAAGCTCTCCGGCAGTGGGCGGTCAAGCCAGGTAAATACCGCGCTTGCGGCGACGAAGCCATACCGCATCAGGCCCAGCAGCAACACCCAGAAGCTGGCCTTGTTCAAGGCCAGAACGGCAATGCTCAGGCCAAGAATGAACAGGGCGTCCAGTTCCATGTCGAAGCGGGCGCCAAATGCGCTGTGGCTGTTGGTAGCGCGGGCGACCTTGCCGTCCACGCCGTCCAGTATCAGGGCCAGCAGGCTCGTGATGGCAAACACCCAGAGCGCCGCCGGGCCGGCCGACGCCAGGAACGGTGCCCAGGCAACCAGCGGTAACACGAGAACCGAACGCAGCAGGGTGGTCCGATTGGCCCAGCCGAACGATGTCCGCATAGGCCAGTGCCCCAAGACTAGCGCAGATTGCCCGGCGAACAGCACCACGCACACCAGAGCCATCAACCCCGGCGCGTCCAGAGCCGTTGTAAGAAGCAGTATCACGCCGACGGTGGCGACCAGCGCCAGGGCCAGGTCAGCAAGTGGTCCGATGGTTAAAGACGACGCGCGTGTTGAATCCATATCCTGCCAATTCCGTATAGCCTCATAACCCGTATGTCAGAGCCCGCAATATCAATCCCTGTTCTGAGACTATAGTGTGGGGTGATTGCTTTTGCTTACGGATTATTCCCCGGGATGGACCAGCTATGACCACCACTGACAATCATGCGTTCTGGATAACCGGCCCCGGCCAGGGTGAGCTGATAACGGCCGATCTGGCGAAAGATACCGGCAGCTCGGCGAACGATCCCTGGGTCACGGTTCAAACCCGGTTCTCCGGTATCAGCCGGGGTACCGAATCCCTGGTATTTAATCAGCGTGTGCCGCCGGCCGAGTATCAGCGCATGCGAGCGCCCTTCCAGGAAGGTGACTTTCCTTACCCGGTGAAGTACGGCTACGCCAGTGTTGGCGATGTGATCGAGGGGCCTGACGCGCTGCGGGGCCAGACCGTGTTTTGCCTGTATCCCCATCAGCAACGTTACCGGGTGCCGGCCAGCGCGGTAACCGTTCTGCCCGGGGGCGTACCACCGGCCCGGGCGGTGCTGGCAGCCAACATGGAAACTGCCGTGAACGGTGTGTGGGACGCCATGCCGGCGGTAGGCGACCGGGTAGCGGTGGTTGGCCTGGGCGTAGTGGGTTTGCTGGCGGCGTGGCTGATTCGCCAGATTCCGGGTGTGGAGCTGCTGGGCATTGATACCAACCTGGCCCGCGAACCGGTCGCGCGCCGTTTGGGGGTGCCGTTTTCGGCCTCAACGGTCCTGAACAACTGCGATCTGGTGATTCACGCGTCCGGCCATGAGGCCGGGCTTGCCTCAGCGCTGGCCATGGCTGGGCCCGAGGCACGGCTGGTTGAGCTCAGCTGGTACGGCGACAAGCCGGTCAGCGTGCCGCTCGGCCACGCTTTCCACCCCAATCGTCTGTGCCTGAAGTCCAGTCAGGTGGGGACCCTGCCGCCCCACCGACAGCCTCGCTGGGATTATGCCCGGCGCCTGAAATTGGCGCTGTCACTGCTCCGGGCCGATGAGCTCGACGCCCTGATCAGCGGTGAGTCAACCTTTTCGGCGCTGCCGTCGATTGCTGCGGATATTCTGGCGCCCGGTGCAGACGCCCTTTGCCACCGAATTACGTATTTATAGACCAACCATTGATCCCTGATCCACCAAGCCTGGGTACTGACCTGCCTTTAATATTGATCTACAAGGAAACGCCATGTTCAGCCTGACCGTTCGTGACCACATGATGATTGCCCACAGTTTCACCGGCGACATTTTCGGCCCCGCCCAGAAGCTCCACGGTGCCACTTACGTGGTGGACGTCACCTTTGAACGGGCGGAACTCGACCGCCACGATCTGATCGTCGACATCGGCATGGCCTCAGACCTGCTGAAAGCCGTGCTGACGGAGTTCAACATGAAGAACCTGGATGAGATCACCGAGTTCCAGGGCCGAAACACCACCACCGAATTCATGGCCAAAACCGTGTTCGACCGCATGGCCGCTGCGATTCGACACGGCAAACTGGGGGAGGACGGCAAGGCGCTCAGTGGCCTGAAAGTAACCCTTGGGGAATCCCACGTGGCCTGGGCCAGTTACCGCGGCGCACTCTGACCATGGCGTTGCCTGAATGGACGTTTATCGTACCCGGCGACCCGAACCAGAATACCGGGGGGTACCGGTACGTGCGGCACCTGGTCACAGCATTGAACGCCGCCGGTCAGCCGGCCAGGCTAGCGAGCCTCGACGGCCGGTTTCCGCGCCCGGACACCGTTGCTCAACAGGCTATGGAGTTTCAGCTGGCGGCCTTGCCGGACGGGTCGACGGTTGTTCTCGATGGCCTGGCCATGAGTGCCATGCCGGACGTGCTGGCGCGCCACCGCCACCGGCTGGCGATGGTGGGGCTGGTTCATCACCCACTGGCGGATGAAGCAGGCCTGTCAGCTGAGGACCAGGACTGGTTTTTCCAGGCCGAGAAGCGGGCGTTGGCGGTGGTCGGCACGGTGATCACCACCAGCCGTTACACTGCACGGCGATTGCGGGATTTCGGCGTGCCGGGTGAGCGAATCGTGACCGCGGAACCCGCCGTCGACGACGCCGTGTTTGC
>DASSWD010000222.1:0-2066 GCA_035705335.1 Marinobacter sp.
TGCCCGGCTGCGCTTGCTGGACCCGGCGCGGTTCCACGATCTGGCCGCATTCGAGCAGGAAGAGGCACAATACCAGACCATCAATCAGGTGGTCAGACGGCTGCAATCCGCCCCGGATGCCCTGTCGGCGGAAGACAAAACGGCCCTGGAAAACTGGCTGGGTGATGACGCTGTACGTCTGCTGGCTTCACCCAACGGTCACCAGGCGGTGATTGACGCGCTGCTGGATCGCCACGGCACCGGGCGGGTACTGTTCCGCAACACCCGGGCCGCCATTCAGGGCTTCCCTGAGCGGGAACCCAGGCCGGTGCCCCTGCCGTGCCCGGCACTGTATCAGAGCCGGCGCCATGGCATTGAAGCACTGACTCCGGAAGCGACCGTGGCGGAGGAAGACTGGCTCGCGGGCGACCCACGTGTCCAGTGGCTGGAGAAAACCCTGGCCAGCCTGCGGCCTGCCAAAGTGGTGGTGATCTGCGCCCGCGCGTCCACCGCCATGGCGCTGGAGCATTACCTGCAGCTGCGTGCCGGTATTCGCAGTGCTGCCTTCCACGAGCACCTGAGCTTGCTGGAGCGGGACCGGGCCGCCGCCTACTTCACCGACAGTGAGCAGGGTGCCCAGGCGCTGATTTGCTCCGAGATTGGCAGCGAAGGCCGCAACTTCCAGTTTGCCCATCATCTGGTGCTGTTTGACCTGCCGGAAAACCCGGACCTTCTGGAACAGCGCATCGGCCGTCTGGACCGCATCGGCCAGACCCAGGCCATCCAGATACACGTGCCCTATCTCGAGGACACCGCCCAGGCGGTGCAGTTCCGCTGGTTCCACGAGGGCCTGAATGCGCTGGCCCAGAGCTGTTCCATTGGCGTGGCGGTCCAGGACACGCTGCGCGGGGACTGGCAGGCAGCCATTGACGGCGATACTGCTGCGCTGGCGACCCTGATTGAGGCCGGTCGCAAAGAAGCTGATCGGTTGCGTGTGGCCCTGCAGGAAGGCCGGGACGCGCTGATTGAGCGCAACTCCTGCCGTCCGGAGCAGGCTGCAGCGCTGATTCAGGCCATTGAGGCGGAAGAGGAGGCCTCCAATGTCCGGCATTACATGCTCGAAGCCTTCGACATCCTGGGTGTCGAGGTGGAAGACCACAGCGAACACGCTGACGTGCTGAGACCCGGTGAGCAGTTCCAGGCCGGGTGGCTACCGGGACTGGAAGACGATGGCCTGACGGTTACCTGGGATCGCCAGCAGGCGCTGGCTCGGGAAGACATGGCTTTTATGAGCTGGGAACACCCGATGGTGACCGGGCTGATGGAATCGGTCACCAGTTCCGGGCTGGGTAAAGCCGCACTGGCCAACCTGGCGGTGAAGGCGTTGCCACCGGGCACGCTGTTGCTGGAGTCGGTGTTTACCGTCCACTGCCCGGCGCCGGAGTCTCTGCAACTGACCCGTTATCTGCCGATTTCACCGGTACGGCTGGTGGTAGATGTGAACGGGCGGGACCTGTCGGCCGCATTGCCCCACGAGCGTCTGAACGAACTGTGCTCCAACATCCGCCGCCGCACCGCCCAGGCGATTGTGCCGAGAATCCGGGCCGAGGTGGAAACCATGGTGGATCACGTGGAGCGTCTGGCCGAACCACAACTGGCGCCGCTCAAAGCACAGGCCATGGCGCGGATCGATGAGGGGTTTGAGCCGGAGATTCACCGGCTGGAAGCGCTGCAGAAGGTCAATCCGGCCATCCGCGACAGCGAAATCGACTTCCTGCGCCAGCAGCACGCGGCGGCCCGAGAAGCCATTGATCGTGCCAGCCTGGCTCTGGAAGGTATCCGGGTGATTGTCACGTCCTGACGCGGTTGGTAGGAGGATCTGTGCGCCGGTTCGGATAACTGACTGAATGGGCGTCAGTATCTGGCCACTGGGCATCCGATCAGGTAAGTTGGGCGTAACCTGTTTTAGTCTAAGACTTTGGTGGTAGATCAAAGATTCCAATCCATGGAAGACAGAGAGAACCTGCGATGACCCTGATTCTGTTGCTTGTGGCCCTTGCCGGCCTGTTGTACGTGATGCGCCGGGA
>DASSWD010000223.1:0-17907 GCA_035705335.1 Marinobacter sp.
GGAATGCAGATCAGGTCGTCAATGTCCTCGTAACCGAGAAATTCCATGTATGACTGGTTGGCGTAGATGTGCATGCCGTCGTTGATGTAGGCGATGGCGTCTTTCGAGCTTTCCAGCAGCAGCTGGCAGCGCTGTTCGGCCTCTCGCAGGTGGGATTCCAGCACACGCCGCCGGCGGCGCTCATCCAGTGCGGCCAGTTCGCGTTTGACCACCAGAACCAGCTCGTCGGTGTGCTCGAAGGGCACCGTACCCTGGGCGCCGGCCTTCATCAGGTTGACCGTGCGCTCCCGGTTATAGGCTTCGGTGAGTACGATAAACGGGATGTCCTTGTCCAGGCGCTTGACCATGGCCAGGGCGGCATCGGCGCCGAACTCTTGGTCAAGGTCGCGGGCCAGCAACAAGTCCCAGTTGGCAGACTTGAGGGTTTCTTCCAGATCTTCTTCAGAGGTGATCCGATGGGCACGGGTGGCACGGCCAGCGTTGCGCAGCAGGCTCACCAGGGATTCAGCATCGTTCTGGGAGGGATCAAGGATCAGAAGGTGTACGGTGGCGTTTTTTTTCTGCATTCGAACGACTTCTCACAAAGCTTTCGCTGAATGATGCAGGGGATGGGAAACAATAACAACCCTCGCCGGAGGACTTGCGACCGGGTCTGCGACATGGGCCTGAGATTCGCCCTCAGAGGGACGGCCAGAGTGAGTCAAATTCGTCTTCACTGGCGCCGGGCGTGGGGGCTGAGCCGCTGCCCGGGCGGGGTGCCCCTTCCACGGTATGCAGCTTCAGCTCGAACTGGCTGATGCTGCCGGTGGCGGACACCTTTTTCAGCAACATGCCCTGGTCTTCCCGGCCATCATGCAGCAGGGTAATCCGGCTTCCGGTCTGGAACGGCAGGCGAGGCGTGATCAGTGTGGCCGCCTGATTGACCACGCTGATTTCCGGCAGCAACAGGCCACGCAGGTACTCGCTGCTGTTGCCGACTTTCTGGATCAAACGCACGGCGCAGGGGGCCGCGCTGGGTGCCAGCAGTTCGATACCGATCTGTGTGCCCTGATTGCGCACCTGACGTAGCCAGCGGACCACGGCAATGCTCCAGGGATGGGAACTCTGCTCCCGCACACCGAGGATTTCACCGGCCTGCAGCGCGGTGGGAGCGTTGCTTTCCCAGGCGGCGCAATAGCCGCCCGGGCTGGTGTTGATCAGCAAGGCATGATGCGAGCGTGGCTGGTTGCGGTCGGCGCCTGGCATGTTGTGGCTGCCTGTGCTGCTCCGGAAATTGATCGGGGTGTCCGCGGAGTGCAGGCGATCATCCCCGGGCGCGGCATCGTGAGCCCCTGCCCAGGCATCCGCTTTGCGGTTGGCGTTGCGGATGAACAGATTGCCTTCGTCCTGGGGCTCGGCCTCGTTGCCCTGAACAAATTCCGAGAAACCTTTGTTGCCAGCCACATAATAGTGAGTAGCCGTCAGGCCCACACAGATTTCCAGGGTGCCCTGGCTGGCAATCCGGTTGAAGTTGCGTTTCGCCAGAATGCCCAGAGCCTGGCTGAGGTGGGTCAGCAGGTTCTCACTGATGTTGGGTGCAATGGCCAACGGATTGTTAGCTGGGGTCTGGTTGCGACGCTGGTGCAGGTAGTCGGCCAGTTGGCCGGACACATCCCGGGTATCAAAGCCGAAACTTTCCTCGCCAGGCCGGTTTTCCAGAAGGCTGCGGTAAATGGGCGGGTGGTCCTTTTCCATATTGACCACAAACAGGCTTTCTCCCTGAATCTCCGGGCTGCACTGGGTGTACGTTGTCCAGGTTTCAAACAGGCTGTAAACCTGGGTCAGTTCAACCTGACGAAGCTGGTTTGGGCGGGCACAGCCCAACAGGAGAATGCGTTTGTAGTTGTCTGCCACGGTGCTGGTTCGGCGGTGGGTCAGGGTGTCGTCGTCAACGTCCTGATCCACGAGCTTGTTTCGATAGGCAAAACGGAACAGTCGGTGGCACTCCAGCCAGCTTTGTGGCGGGCTCGGGCAATAGAGCTGATGCGCCCGGACAATCGTGGCGGCCAGTTCGGAAATGGCCCGATGAATGGCGGTGGCGACCGGCTTGCGGTTTTTCTCAATGCTGCCGCTGTCCAGAAATTCCAGCAAGCACAGTTTGTATCCTCCCGCCAGATGCAACTGCAGTGCCTGGGTCAGGTTGGCAATCTTGCGCTGTTTCTCCGGCAGGGCAATGGCGAGGCCCAGAAAGTGCCGGGACAGTTCGTTGCAGACAAAATGAATTCTGTCCCGAACGATTTCCAGGAACTGCATTCGCTGCTGTGGCGGCAGGAACAGCTGGTTTATCTCAATGATGGCATGGTAGAGCTGCCGTGATACTTCGCCAATGTTGGCCATTGGCAACTGGTCAATCCAGGTGCGGAAGGCTTTTGGTGTTGTATCGCAGAATGACAGGCTCGCCGTTTTCTGCTCGGGAACTTTCAGTTCCGGTTTCAGGATTTTGCCTTCCATGTTCTCGCGCCGGTGTCAGGACTGCTTTGCACGGATCTCGGTGAAAGTGCCGAAAATACATGCCGTTATTGTGTGTAACCATTGAACTCTAAGATAGCAAAGCACCAACAAAAAGCGAGAAAAGCACGAGTTGACAATGTTTGACAAGTGAAAGCGGCCCAGTGTATGCCGCAGATCTCATCTTCGTCCGCCCGGGGCGTGGTCACGCGGTGGCCAGAGCGTGGCCAGAGCGTGGCCAGACAGCGATCAGAGCCCGGCAGGCAGCAGGGCGATTGGCGACTTGCCCGACTCGCCCGGGCATTCCCTGACCAATCTGGGAACAAGGAATCCGGGCAGTGTGGCCATCATGGCGCGCACCAGGCCAGCGGCCTGTTCATCGCTGATGTCAAAGTGATGGGCGCCGGCCACCGGGTCGAAAGCGTGCAGATAATACGGCAGCACGCCCGCGTCGAACAGCGCTTCGCTCAAGCTGCACAGGGTATCCGCGCAGTCGTTAACGCCTCTCAGGATCACACTCTGGTTCAGCAGGGTGACGCCGGCGGCCCGCAGCCGGCCGAGCGCGGCCCGGGTGTCGGCGTCCACCTCTGCCGGGTGGTTGATGTGCAGCACCATCACCGTTTGCAGGCGCGTACCGGACAGCCAGGCTAGCAGTTCATCGCAGACGCGCTGAGGGATCACCACGGGCAGGCGGGTATGGATACGCAACCGTTTCAGGTGAGGAAGCGATTCCAGTGCCGAAACCCATTGCGCCAAAAGGCGATCGTTTGCCGCCAGTGGGTCGCCGCCGCTGAAGATCACCTCGTTGATCTCAGGGTTCTGTTCAAGAAACGTCAGCGCTTGCTGCCGGTCGCCTGGGCCCAGCGAGTGGTCGGCGTAGGGGAAATGCCGGCGGAAACAGTAGCGGCAGTTGATGGCGCACTGCCCGGTTACCATCAACAGGGCGCGGCTCCGGTACTTCCGGATCAGCCCGGACGCTACCACGGAGCCATTCTCTTCCAGCGGGTCGGTCACATAGCCTGCCGGGGTGACGGTTTCATCGAGCCGGGGTAGCACCTGGCGCAGCAGCGGGTCGTCCGGGTCGCCCGGGGTCATCCGGGCAAGAAACGGTTCCGGCACGCGAATGGAAAACAGCCGGTGCCCGGCCTCTGCACCTTTCAACAGGTCTGCCGGTAAGCCCAGGCGTGCCAGCAGCTCTTCGGGACGCGTGATCGATTGGCTGAGCAGGGTCTGCCAGGATACGGCCTGATCCGCGCCGGTTCGGGCGGGGGCGGACAGCGAGTGGTCACGGGTGGCTATCACATTGCGGGCTTCTATCGCGGCAGGGGTTCGCTGTATCATAGCGGCCTTAAAATTTTAACGACAGTCAGTCAGGTGACATTTCATGGCTTCATATTCTACCAACGAGTTCCGCGGCGGTCTCAAGGTTCTGCTGGACGGCGATCCTTGCATCATCCTCGAGAACGAATTCGTCAAACCGGGTAAAGGCCAGGCGTTCAACCGGGTCAGGCTCCGCAACCTGATGAGCAACCGGGTCTGGGAACGTACCTTCAAGTCCGGTGAAAGCCTGGAAGCGGCCGACGTGATCGATCTGGACATGGAATACCTCTACACCGACGGGGAATTCTGGCACTTCATGCTCACCGATGGTTCGTTCGAGCAGCACGCCGCTGACGCCAAAGCTGTAGGTGACTGTGTGAAATGGCTGAAAGAGCAGGATGTGTACACCGTTACCCTTTACAACGGCACGCCGCTGTCGGTATCGCCGCCCAACTTTGTTGAACTGGAAGTGGTGGACACCGATCCGGGCATGAAAGGTGACACCGCCCAGGGTGGCTCCAAGCCGGCGACCCTGTCCACCGGTGCCGTGGTAAACGTGCCGCTGTTCATTACCATCGGTGAAGTGCTGAAAGTGGACACCCGTTCCGCCGAATACGTCAGCCGCGTCAAGAGCAGCTGACCGCCCCCGATGAGTGATCGTGCTGCGTGGCGGCCGACCGCCACCCGGGACATTCTCGAAAACCGCGCACGACAGCTGGCCTGGGTGCGCGGTTTTTTTTCGCAGCGGAATGTGCTGGAAGTGGAAACGCCGGTGATTGGCCGGCACGGCGTCAGCGATGTCAATCTGGACGGCATCCGTGCGGAGGTTGTCGCCCCCGGCGTGAGCGAGGGCTGGCTGCAAACCTCGCCGGAATATCATATGAAGCGCCTGCTGGCCGCCGGTTCCGGCTCTATCTACCAGATCTCAAAAGTGTTCCGCAACGGCGAGCGCGGGCACCGGCACAACCCGGAATTCTCGATGCTTGAATGGTATCGGGTTGGCTGGGATGACCGGGCGCTGATGGCCGAAGTGGGGGAGCTGGTCTGCGGATGGCTGGACTGCGCGCGCCCGGAGGTCATCCAGTACCGGGATGCGGTGCGCCGGTACGCGGGGTTCGACCCGATGACGGTGTCTGACCAGTCGTTGATCGATCGTTGTGAACGCTGGATGCCCGCAGAGGAGCTCAGGGATCTGGGGCGGGACGGCTGTCTGGATCTGGTCATGAGCCTTGTGGTTGAACCTGAGCTCGGTGTGGATCGCCCTGTGTTCATCACCGGATACCCGGCTTCTCAGGCCGCGCTGGCGAAGGTGTCGGAGCAGGAAGGGCACCCGGTTGCCCATCGCTTCGAGCTATACATCCGAGGCGTGGAGCTGTGCAACGGCTATTGGGAATTGTCGGATGCCGGTGAACAGCGCCAGCGTTTCGACGCCGATAACGCCCGGCGGCAGCAGTTGGGTAAGCCTTTGATGCCCATCGATGAAGCGCTGATGGCCGCATTGGATAGCGGGCTTCCCGAGTGTGCCGGCGTAGCCCTGGGCCTGGATCGGCTGTTGATGCTGAAGGTAGGCGCCAACCGGATCGACGACGTACTGGCGTTTCCCATCGAACGGGCCTGACCCCGCGCGCCCGCCTGATTCCGTTTCCGTGCGAACGAGGCTCTCGCTGTGCTCAGGCGATCGTGCCGAAGGCCTCGCCCATGCGTACGGTTCTGCCCGCCACCTGATCGGCATTCCAGCCAACCGAACCTTTGGGCATGACCACAACCACCGTGGAACCCAGCCGGAAACGGCCCATTTCATCGCCTTTTACGAACGACACGGGCGCCTGCTCCTGCGGGTACTGCCAGCTGCGCACGTCACCTGAGCCGGGCGCCACAATGCCGGCCCAGGTGGTTTCCACACTGCCAACGATCATTGCGCCCACCAGCACCAGAGCCATGGGCCCGGCCGGAGTGTCGTAGATGCAGGCCACACGCTCGTTGCGGGCGAACAGGTTGGGCACGTTCTCCGCCGTCACCGGGTTCACCGAAAACAGCTTGCCCGGCACGTAGACCATCTCCCGCAGGGTGCCGGCCAGGGGCATATGAATGCGGTGGTAGTCCTTTGGTGACAGATAGATGGTGGCAAATTCGCCCTCGCGGAAGGGCTCGGCCCGCTGCTCGTCACCGCCCAGCAGTTCCACCAGGCTGAACGATTGCCCCTTGGCCTGGAACACCCGGTCGCCGGTCACCTGCCCAAGCTGGCTGATAGCGCCATCCACCGGGCTGGCAAATACCTTCTCGCCGGCATCAACGGTGCGGGCACCGGGTTTCAGGGCGCGGGTAAAAAACGCATTGAAGGTCGGATAGGCCGTGGGGTCCGGCTCTGCCGCCTCGCTCATGTTTACCCCGTAGCGGTCGATAAACCATTTGATCACCCGGTTTTTCAATGCCGGCGTGCGATCACTGTCGGCGAAACGCCCGGCCAGGTGAGAAACCGTCCGTTGCGGGGCAACGTATTGGCTCAGGACAAACAGCTTGTCGAACATGGGCAAATCTCTTGCTTGGACAAAGCTGCGGAGTGTACCAAACGCGCGGGTTGTGTAGAAATTGTTTCGCCGCTTCGCGGTTCGGTCGCGGGCTTGCTATTATCAGGCCACACCAAAAAATTATAAGGCGTCTGTGCATCCATGCTTGTCATTATCGGTTCCATCATTGTTGTCGTTTGTGTGTTGCTGGGTTACGTGCTGCACGGTGGCAATCTGGCGGTGCTCTGGCAGCCGACAGAAATTCTGATCATCGGCGGTGCGGCGCTGGGTTCTTTCATCATTGCCAACCCCCTGCACACGATCAAGGAAGTATTCCAGGCCAGCCTGAGCCTGCTGACCGGCTCCAAGTACAACAAGGCGTTTTATATGGACCTGCTCAGTCTGCTGTACGAGATTTTCGACAAGTCCCGAAAACAGGGTGTGATGGCCATCGAGGAAGACATCGACAATCCCGAATCCAGCCAGATTTTCAGCCGCTACCCCGCGGTGATGAAGTCCAGGCATCTGCTGGACTTCATCACCGACTACCTGCGCATTATCAGTTCCGGCAACATGGCCACCCATGAGCTGGAAGGGATGATGGAGAATGAAATCGACAGCCGTCAGCACGAGCTTGAGGAGCCCTCCCATGCGGTGAACAAGATCGCTGACGCGCTGCCTGGCCTGGGCATCGTAGCGGCGGTATTGGGGATCGTGATCACCATGAACTTCCTGACGGAAGGTCCGGAGCGGATCGGCCAGAGTGTGGCCGCCGCGCTGGTAGGTACCTTCCTGGGTATCTGGATGGGCTATGGGTTCGTGGGCCCGACCGCCATTGCGCTGGAGCACACTGCGAAAAACGAACTGAAAGCCTACGAGGCTGTGAAAGCAGCCATCGTCGCCACGGTATCGGGCCAGGCCCCGCAGATGGCCATCGAGTTTGGCCGCAAGGCCCTGCCGACCGACAAACGCCCCGCGTTCCAGGAACTGAACGACCACGTGCGTTCCAAGTAATCACGACCAAGGCGCCCCGGCGGCTGGAGTAAGGTGTGGAAGAACAACCGATCATCATCAAGCGAAAGAAGAAGGTTGTCGGGGGGCACCACGGTGGTTCCTGGAAGGTAGCCTTTGCGGATTTCGCCACCGCCATGATGGCGTTCTTCCTGGTGCTGTGGCTGACCGCCACCGCGACCCCGGAACAGAAACTGGCGGTAGTCGGTTATTTCAAGGACCCGGTGGGTTTTACCGAGGGCGGTAGCCCCAATCCGGTGGATCTTGAAGGCAGTGCATCGGTCATCGATGAAGCGACCCAGGATGTCGAATCCAGCCAGATCCGCATTGAAGACGAGGTAGTGGACGAGTTGGCCGACACACTCGAGCAGCGGCGGATGGAAGAACTGTTCCAGGAGTTGCAGGACCGCATCGAACAGAGCGAGACCCTGCAGGAATTCAAAGACCAGTTGCTGATTGACATCACCGACGAAGGGCTGCGCATCCAGATCGTTGACCGTTCCGGCCGCCCGATGTTTGACAGCGGTCGGGCGGAGCTTCGCCACTACTCCCAGGACATCCTGTTCGAGCTGGCCAAAACCCTGGGCTCGGTCAACAACAAACTCAGCATCACCGGCCACACCGACGCCACTCCGTTCAGCGGCCGTCCGGGTTATACCAACTGGGAGCTGTCTGCCGACCGCGCCAACACCGCCCGGCGAGCCCTGGTGGCCGGGGGCGTGCGGCCGGAACAGATTGCCCGGGTGGTCGGCCTCAGCGATTCTGTGCTGTTTGACAAGGATAACCCCTTTGCTCCGGTGAACCGGCGCATCTCCATCATTGTGCTGAACAAACAAACGGTGGATGAGATAGAAAGCAGCGCGGCCCGCCCGGATCAGCCGCTGATCGACCTGACCCAGCCGACCGAGGAGGAACAGTCCGAAGCGATGGAGCGTCTCGAAGAGGGCGACTGGATGCAGGAGCAGGAACCACCCGCGCCGGGCGAGCTTAACTGGTGACGCCACGGGCCTCTGGCCGAGGTTTTCAGGCTCAGGCCCGGATCACAGCTTGAGGCCCCTGGCCTGCTGATCAGACATGTCCTTCAGAATGCGGTGAAAACTCTTCAGACGCTCCGGTGACAGCATGCCCTCTGCCACGGCAGCGTCCAGAGCGCACCCGGGATCGCCCTGATGCCGGCAATTGCGGAACTTGCAGTAACCGATCAGCGGCCGGATCTCCCGGAAGCCGTATTCCACCTCGTGCGGCGTCATGTGCCAGAGCCCGAATTCGCGAATGCCCGGCGAATCAATCAGGTCACCGCCCAGCGGCAGGTGAAACAGCTTGGCGGTGGTGGTGGTGTGAACCCCTTTGCCCGTGCTGTCTGAAACTGCGCCGACCCGGATCGAGGTGTCGGGCAACAGCGTCTGTATAATCGAAGACTTGCCCACGCCGGACTGCCCCACAAACACACTGGTACGATCCTGGACCAGGGCTTCCACCTCCGGCGCCGGGTGGTCCCCGCTTTCAGCTGCGGACGTCCGGACCACCGGGTAACCCAGCGCCTGATAGCGGTCCATGAGCCGATCAATAGCGCCGCGGTTCTGGTTAGTGATCAGGTCAGTTTTGTTAAGCAGGATCACCGCCGGGATGTCCGTGCTCTCGGAGGCGACCAGATAGCGGTCAATCAGGTTGTCGTGGGGCTCTGGCTCCGGTGCGATCACCAGAATGATGTGGTCAATGTTGGCCGCCACTGGCTTGAGTGCGCCGAAATTGTCCGGCCGCTGTAGCAGGTTGTCCCGTTCCATGCGGGCAACAATCACGCCGGTCTCGTTCTTGCCCCGGCGCCACACCACCCGGTCACCGGTCACCAGGCTGTCGATGTTGGCCCGCACAAAGCACCGGACAATTTGCCCGGCCTGTTCCCCGCTGCGCGCCTCAACATCCAGTTGCTGCCCGTAGTGGGCGATCACCAGCCCCTCTTCCTCCGGGCCCAGCTCGCCGGCCTCCGCCTGATCCTCCACAGCCTTTTCTTTTCTGGCCATGCGGGCAGTGCGTTCTTTCTGGATTTTCTCAATGCGCCACTGCTGGTGTTTATTCAGTCGTCGTTTAGCCATTCGGTTCCGCTGGTGGGGGCTTGGACAGGTATCACATGATACGTGAATCGTGGACAATAGACAGGATTCGCACGTTGCACCAAAGTCACCAACCAAGAGCGCAGCTATGACCAATAACGATCATCTGGTGTGGATCGACCTGGAAATGACCGGGCTGGACCCGGACAACGAACGCATCATCGAAATGGCCAGCATCGTCACCGATTCAGCGCTGAATATCGTCGCCGAGGGCCCCGTGATCGCCATCCACCAGCCGGACAGCCTGCTCAATGCCATGGACCAATGGTGCACCCGTACCCACGGCGAAAGTGGCCTCATCCAGCGTGTCAAAGACAGCACCACCGGCGAAGCCGACGCCGAACAGCAAACTCTCGCCTTCCTGAAAAAATACCTCGACCCCGGAAAGTCCCCTCTGTGCGGCAACAGTATCGGCCAGGACCGCCGGTTCCTCGTCAAATACATGCCCGAACTTGAAGCCTTCTTCCACTACCGCAACCTTGACGTATCCACCATCAAGGAACTGGCCCGCCGCTGGCGCCCCGACGTGCTGAATGGCGTCAGGAAAAAAGGCAGCCACCTGGCTCTGGACGACATCCGCGACTCCATCAACGAATTGCGCCACTACCGGGATAGCTTTTTCAAACTCTGAGGAAGGTGCGTGTCAGGGTGAGCTGGCCGGGTGGCCGTGTTGAGCCAGCGCCCAGGCCACATGCTCACGAACCAGTGCCGAGGGGTGGTCTGCCCGGGCTTTCAGGGCTTCAATGACCGGGATCGTCGAAGGCGCGTTGCCCAGGCCGACCGCCAGGTTGCGCAGCCAGTTTTCATAGCCGGTGCGACGAATTGCCGAGCCCTCGGTGCGAAACAGAAATTCCTGTTCCGTCCACAGGAACAGTTCGGCCAACTGGCTGTTGTCCAGTGAATGCCGGGGCTGGAAATCCGGCTCCCGGGTGGGCTTGCTGAACTTGTTCCAGGGGCAGACCAACTGGCAATCATCACAGCCGAACACCCGATTGCCCATTTTGGCGCGCAGCTCCACCGGAATGGCGCCATCCAGCTCAATGGTCAGGTAGCTGATGCATTTGCGGGCATCCAGCAGGTGCGGACCCACGAAGGCATCGGTTGGGCACACCGTCAGGCAGGCGGAACAACTGCCGCAGTGCTGGCTGTCGAACGGCGGGTCAACCGGCAGCGGGGCACTGGTGAAAATTTCTCCCAGGAAAAACCATGAGCCCGCTTTGGGGTGAATCAGCATGTTGTTCTTGCCAATCCAGCCCAGCCCGGCCCGCTGGGCCAGAGCCCGTTCCAGAACCGGCGCGCTGTCGACGAACGCACGGTAGTCATAGCCGGCGACCGCCTCATCAATTCGAGCAGCCAGTTGCGCCAGGCGTTTGCGCATCAGCTTGTGGTAGTCGCGGCCCAGAGCGTAGCGGGTAACGTAGGCTTGCTCCCGGTCAGTCAGCACTGACTTCGGGTTGTCGGGTGAGGGCAGGTAATCCAGCCGCACCGAAATCACCCGAAGGGTGCCGGGCACCAGTGAGCCAGGGGTGTAGCGTTTATCCCCGTGGTCGGCCATGTAAGCCATCCTGCCGTGGTATCCCTTCGCCAGCCACTTCTTCAGCCGTCGGGCGTGGGCGCCAGTGTCTGCGTGGGTGATGCCCGCATCCGCAAAGCCCAGTTCCTGTGCCCAGGTCCGGATTTTATCCGGCAAAGGCGCCAGCTCGTCTGATATTGAAGCGGTCTGTGTCTGCTCCGGCTGAGTGGTCATAGGGGTGGCAAATCCGGCCTTCAAGAATTTAATTTGATTAAGTTATGACCTTGTTACCGCTTTTGCTATGCTTTACAGGTATCTGGCCCAATTTCTTAAACCGATTTCTTTAGCGGGAGTTTCGGCACATGCCGATGCAATCTGCCAACAGTCTACCAGAACCCCTGTTTGCCGCCGATGCCGTGCGGGAAATGGACCGGTATCTTATTAATAACCGGTGCGTGGACGGCTTTGAGCTGATGCAGTCTGCGGCCCGCTCCGCCTTCCGGCAACTGCTGAAACGCTGGCCCAACCCGAAAAGCCTGCTGGTGTTGTGTGGTGCGGGTAATAACGGGGGCGATGGGTATCTGATCGCGGCCAGCGCCCATCGCCATGGCATTCAGGCGACGTGTCTTGCCATTTCGTCGACCGGCAAGCTCTCCGGTGACGCCCGCCGGGCGTTTGAGCGCGCCAGCGCCGAAGGTGTTTCTGTACATGACATCGGGGGGTTGGCTCCGTCTGTGCTTGAGGAGCGGCTGGCCGCGGCGGGGCTGGTGGTTGATGCCCTGCTGGGAACCGGCGTGACTGGTGCCCCCCGTGAGCCATTTGCAGCGGTGATCCGGGCTGTGAATGCACTAACCGCCACACCCGTGCTGGCGGTGGATGTTCCGTCCGGGCTGAATGCCACGACTGGCCACGCCGAGGGCGAGGTGATCCGTGCGGATCTCACGGTGACCTTCATTGGGGCTAAGGCCGGGCTTTATACCGGTATCGGTGCCGGCGTGTGCGGTCAGGTGGTTCTCGATACGTTGGTGCCAGCAGAACAATTGGCCGGCGCGCGGGCAACGCCTTTGGCGGGCCGGCAGACCTGGTTGAATTGTCGGCATTGGGTACCGGTTCGACCGCGTAATGCCCACAAGGGCCGGTTTGGTCATGTTCTGGTGGTGGCCGGCGACCGGGGTTTTGGCGGCGCGGGCATCCTTGCGGCGGAAGCGGCGTCCCGGTCCGGTGCCGGCTTGGTATCACTCGCGACCCGGCCCGAGCACGTGGCGCCAGCGCTGGACCGTTGCCCCTCGATCATGGTTCACGGTGTCATCCATGGCTCGGAGTTGCCGCCGTTGCTGGCCAGAGCCGATGTGGTGGTGTGTGGTCCCGGGCTGGGCCAATCCGCCTGGGGTCAGCAGATGTTGCAGCAGGTGCTGCAGAGTCATTGCCTCAGGGTGCTGGACGCCGACGCGCTGAACCTGATGGCAGCGAGGGCGGTGCAGCCATCTCAGCGCCATATTCTGACACCGCACCCGGGTGAAGCGGCCCGGTTACTGGGATGTGACGTGCCCACGGTGGAATCGGACCGGCTGGCGGCGGCCCGCAAGCTCCAGAAACTTTGGGGGGGTGTGGTGCTGTTGAAAGGCGCTGGCACCGTTGTGGCTGCGCCCGGGGCGTTGCCGGTGATTGTGGACGGTGGTAACCCGGGCATGGCCACGGGAGGCATGGGGGACGTGCTGTCGGGTATGATTGGCGCGCTGACCGCGCAACTGGATAACGCAGCTGACGCGACCATTCTGGCTGCCGCTGCCCATGTTCAGGCCGCGGATCTGGCTTCAGAGCAAAAGGGCTACATGGGATTGCTGCCGCTGGATGTAATTGACACCCTGCCCCGGGTGTATCAGTCCGCTGAAGCGTTGGGCAGTCGGGAGGAGGTATGACGGTGTTCGGTAACGAGCGGCGTTTTTTTCTGAAAGATGAGGCTGAAACCGAGCGCCTGGGTTCTGAGCTTGCGCGGGCGGTGCGCGGTGCCGGAGGCGGTGTCACCGTTTTTCTGGAGGGTGATCTTGGCATGGGCAAGACCACCCTCAGCCGCGGTGTGATGCGCGGCCTGGGTCACGAAGGCGCGGTGAAAAGCCCGACCTATACGCTGGTGGAGCCCTATGAGCACCTTGAGCCGCCGGTGTACCATTTTGACCTTTACCGCCTGGGCGACCCGGAAGAGCTCGAGTACATGGGCATTCGGGATTATTTCGAGACCGCCTGCTTCTGCCTGATCGAATGGCCGGAGCGGGGGCACGGTGTGTTGCCGGAGCCCGATCTGGATGTGTATCTGGAGCGTGAGGGCTCGGGGCGTTCGTTAGTGATGCTTGCCCGCTCGGAGCGGGGCGCCAAATTGCTGGACATGATTGAATTGACGGGGCCGGAATCATGAGGCTGTTCTCACTGTTGCTGTTATCCATCATGGCCTTGCCGTCGGCGTCAGTGGCCGCCACGCGGGTGGATGGGGTCCGTATCTGGCCGGCGCCGGACCATACGCGGTTGGTGTTGGATACGTCTGGCCCGGTTGAACACAACGTGTTTTCCCTGACCGGGCCATCCCGCTTGGTCATTGACCTCAAAGATGCGGACCTGAAGGCAGACTTTGACGAGGTGGAGCTTTCCGGTAGCCAGATCAGGCGCATCAGAAGCGCGCCCCGCAACGGCGATGACCTGCGAGTGGTTCTGGATCTGAAAAGTGATATCAAACCCCGCAGCTTTACCCTGGAACCGAACCAGCAGTACGGTCACCGGCTGGTCATTGACCTGATTGATGAGAAAGGAACCCGAGTGGAGCAGGCCACCAGCCCTACAGTGACTCAAGACCAGAACGGCAAGCGGGATATCATCGTGGTTGTCGATGCCGGGCACGGGGGTGAAGACCCGGGCGCTATTGGTCCGCGTGGAACCCAGGAGAAAAACGTAGTGCTCAAGATGGCGAAGACCCTGGCGGACCTGATTAACAGCCAGCCGGGTTTCACCGCCAAAATGACGCGTACCGGTGACTACTACATTGGTCTGCGGAACCGGACGCTTCTTGCCCGCAAATATAATGCGGACCTGTTCGTGTCGGTGCACGCGGATGCTTTCCGCACGCCGGAACCCCGGGGAGCCTCAGTGTTTGCCTTGTCTCAGCGGGGCGCAACCAGCGAGACAGCCCGGTGGCTTGCCCAGAGTGAAAATCGCTCTGACCTGATTGGTGGCGTTGGGGGTGTGTCACTGGACGGGCGCAATGACATGCTGGCCAGCGTGCTGCTGGATCTTTCGATGACGGCCAGCATCAACGCCAGCCTGGGAGTAGGGAGTTCGGTTCTGAGTAAACTGGGATCGGTGACCGAGCTGCACAAACCAAGGGTAGAGCAGGCAGCGTTTGTGGTCCTGAAATCACCGGACATTCCCTCCATTCTCGTCGAAGCGGGATTCATATCGAATCCAAGCGAGGAGAAAAAACTGACCTCACAGCGGTACCGTGAGCGGTTGGCCAATGCGATCATGAACGGCATTCACGAGTATTTCCGGGACACCCCCCCACCGGGTACCCTGCTGGCCTGGCAAAAGACCAACAAGGGTGTGGCGAGGGTAAACGAGTACCGTATCCAGCGCGGTGACACCCTTTCGGCGCTGGCTCGCGAGAACCAGGTTACGGTCAGCGAACTGATGCGCTTTAACGGGATGAGCGATGACCGTGTTATGGTGGGGCAAACCATTCGCATCCCCTCATCCTGATTCAGAAGGTCGCGTTCCTCTATGCCCCACATCAAGTTGCTGTCGCCCCGGCTTGCGAACCAGATTGCCGCCGGTGAGGTGGTGGAACGCCCGGCATCGGTGGTCAAAGAGCTTGTCGAGAACGCGCTGGACGCCGGTGCAACCCGGGTCGACGTGGACGTTGAACAGGGTGGCGTTAAGCTGATTCGGGTGCGCGATGATGGCGGCGGCATCGACGAAGCTGACCTGCCGCTGGCCCTGAGCCGTCACGCCACCAGCAAGATCATCACCCTGGATGACCTCGAGGCCGTTGGCACGCTGGGTTTCCGGGGCGAAGCCCTGGCCAGTATCAGCTCCGTATCCCGGCTGGCACTGACTTCGCGCACAGAAGCCCAGGAGGCGGCCGCCCGGGTGGAGGTGGAAGGTCGGGATATGGACGCCCGGATATCACCCGCCGCGCACCCGGTGGGCACCACGGTGGAAGTGCGGGACCTGTTCTTCAATACGCCCGCTCGCCGCAAGTTCCTGCGCACCGAAAAAACCGAATTCAACCACGTTGACGAATGTATCCGCCGCCAGGCTCTGAGTCGCTTTGATACCGGCTTTACGTTGCGCCACAACCAAAAAGTTGTACAAAGCCTGCGCCCTGCCGAGACGGATCTGGATAAAGAGCGACGGATTGGTTCCCTTTGTGGGCAGCAGTTTATTGATAACGCGGTGATTATCGACGCCGAGGCGACCGGTCTTCGGTTGTGGGGCTGGGTGGCGCTCCCCACGTTTTCCCGCAGCCAGGCCGACCTGCAGTATTTCTTCGTGAACGGCCGGGTTATCCGGGACAAGCTGGTGGCCCACGCGGTTCGTCAGGCTTACCGGGATGTGTTGTACAACAACCGCCATCCGGCCTTTGTGCTGTATCTGGAAGTGGACCCGGCAACCGTAGACGTCAACGTGCACCCCACCAAACACGAGGTGCGTTTCCGGGACAGCCGCCTGGTGCATGATTTCATCTTCCGCACTCTGCATCGTGCGCTGGCTGATGTGCGCCCGGACGACCATTTGCGCGGTGCCGTGGCCCAGTCTTTCAGTCGCGAGGCGGGAGGCGCCTTTGCCTCCGGTGCCGCACCCCAGAATCCATACCCGTACAATTCAGCGGGGCCCTCTTCGGGCTCTGCCCCTCCCGGTGCCCGGTCGCAGCCTGCGCACGCGCCACAGGAGTGGAAAGCCAGCGACCAGATGGCATTCTACCAGTCGTTGAACGAAGGCGGCGGTGTTGCTGCCGAGCCGCGCACGGCGGATGCGTTCCCGGCCTCGGCATCGGAGCGCCCGGCGGTGATGCCCACCCAGCCTCAGGGCAGTGATGAAGAGCCGCCCCTGGGCTATGCCATCGCCCAGTTGCACGGTATTTACATTCTGGCTCAGAACCGCACCGGTATGATTGTCGTGGATATGCACGCCGCCCATGAGCGCATCACCTACGAACGCATGAAGCGCGCCCTCGCGGACCAGGACCTGAAAAGCCAGCCACTGCTGGTGCCGGTGTCGCTGGCGGTCAGCCAGAAGGAAGCGGCACTGGCGGAAAACCATGGCGAGGAATTGCAGCACCTGGGTTTGCAGATCGAGCGTATCGGGCCGGAGACCCTGGCAGTGCGCCAGATTCCAGCCTTGCTGCGAGGGGCAGACACCGAGCAGCTGGTACGGGATGTGCTGGCGGATCTGATCGAACACGGCCAGAGCGACCGGGTGCAAGCGGTTACCCATGAGCTCCTCGGCACCATGGCCTGCCACGGTTCGGTTCGCGCCAACCGGCAACTCACCATCCCGGAAATGAACTCCCTGCTGCGGGATATGGAAGCGACCGAACGCAGCGGCCAGTGCAATCATGGCCGCCCCACCTGGACGGTGGTTACCTTGCCTGAACTCGACAAGCTGTTCCTGAGGGGGCGCTAGGCCCATGGTCGGGTTACACGCCCAGAAGCCGGAGCACAGGGCGCCGCCGGCCATTTTTCTGATGGGCCCGACGGCCTCTGGCAAGACCGATCTTGCGATGTCGCTGGTCCAGGCGATGCCCTGCGAGATCATCAGCGTGGACTCCGCGATGATTTACCGCGGCATGGACATTGGTACTGCCAAGCCCTCAGCGGAGGAGCTGCAGGCCGCGCCACACCGGCTGATTGATATCTGCGATCCGGCCGAGAGCTATTCCGCTGCCGATTTCCGCCGTGATGCCCTGGCCGAGATGGCAGAGATCACGGCCCGCGGCCGGATTCCCCTGCTGGTGGGCGGCACCATGATGTACTTCAAGGCTCTGCTGAATGGCCTGTCGGATCTGCCTTCGGCCGATAGCGGACTGCGGGCCGAGATCGAGCAGGAAGCTGAACGCCATGGCTGGCAGCAGCTGCATGACGAGTTGGCAGCAACCGATCCTGAAGCCGCGCAGCGTATCCACCCGAACAATCGGCAGCGACTGATGCGGGCCATTGAGGTCATCCGCATAACCGGTCGGCCAATTTCCGAGTTATGGGCGGCGAAATTGGCGGAATCTCCGGGAACTTCCCCGGTACGTCGCGGGTCTGGTATTGAGAATTACCCGTATATAACCCGGTGGCAGGCAGACGAACAAACGGGCCTGCCGTATACTGTGTACCAGTTTGCCCTGGCGCCCATGGAACGTTCACAGCTGCATCAGCGCATTCAGCTCCGGTTCGGGAAGATGCTGCAACAGGGTTTTCTTGATGAGGTCAGAGCGCTGAAGGCGCGAGGCGATCTCAACACAGATATGCCGTCGGTTCGTTGTGTCGGCTATCGGCAGGCATGGGATTTTCTTTCGGGCGATATTGACCACAGTACGTTTGTGGAGAGGGGCGTGGCTGCAACCCGCCAATTGGCAAAAAGGCAGCTGACTTGGCTGCGGAAATGGCCAGAGGTTCAATGGCTGGACCGGCCTGATCCGCAGGCGGTGGTGGAAACCTTGAAAAAATCCGGGGTGCCCTCCACATTCATGATGAACAATTGACGATCTGCATTTACCTAAAAACAGGAGATTACACATGTCAAAAGGGCACTCGTTACAAGACCCTTACCTCAACGCCTTACGCAAGGAACGCATTCCGGTTTCTATCTTCCTGGTGAACGGCATCAAGCTGCAGGGCCAGATTGAATCCTTTGACCAGTTTGTGATTCTGCTCAAGAACACCGTCAGTCAGATGGTCTACAAGCACGCGATTTCTACCGTGGT